>JADDKG010000328.1 GCA_020253895.1 Rubrobacter sp. | reverse complement strand
GATGTTCGATGAGGGCCGGGGTCGGCGTAGAGAAGCGGAGCCGACTGCGGACCGTACCGATGAGGATCGCCTTCCACAAGCGGCGAGCTTTAGCTGGCCGCCCTGTCGGGGCGCGTTACCGGAGAATGTCTGTAGAGGGCCGGGGGCCGACCATCCGGGGCGGCCTGCGGCCCGTACCTCCGAGCCTCGCCCTGCGCCGTTCCGCCGGGAGAGCACAGCCCGGTTCCTGCCAGGTTGCCGCAGGCAACCCCGAAGGGGCGGCATAAAGCCGCCTGGGAGGTAGGTGTGCGAGCCTTCCCGTAGGCGTGGCGATGTCGCGATCCGATCTCATAATCCCGCTTTGACGGCAGCGAAAGCCACTGCATCGATGCCGATCTGCGTGCTCTACAACTTTCTTGTTCGCCCGTCACGATCGTATGGTGCGAGACGGGCGAACAGCCTCAGAGCGAAGAGGAAGTCGACGGTTATTGCCACCTTGGGGAGGTTGAAGGTGGGCCAGCACCAGGCTGTCGAGTAAATTGGCAAGGCTGCCGAGGACAAAGCCAAGTGCCGTTCCGCCGACTCCCACTCCGTCCCTCCGGGTCACGCCTTCGATGGTGATGCGAATAGGGCCGAACTCGCGCCAACGCTCGTCAGGCTCCGGGCGCTCTTCCGGCTCGTGCCTCCGCCCGGCACCGGTTAGCGGCCACGAGATTCATGCTCTCCTGCTCTGCGGAGCCGGGTGGTCGGGAAGCCGGATGACCATCAGGCGAGCGTGGCGGAGTCTTCAGGCCATGCTCGTGGAGGCCATCAGGGTCCCTGCCCGGCCCTCTACTCCACCTCCAGGTAGGTAGAGAGCAGCGCGAAGAGGGCGAAGCCGCCGATGAAGGCCAGGGACGAAAGCGGGGACTCGGGGACCTCCTCGACCGCCTCAGGCACCAGTTCCTCGACCACCAGCGTACTGAGAACCCCGGCGGTGAAGGTGAGCAAGAGGAGCTTGTTGAGCTCGGACGCGTCGCGCATCAGCCAGTAGCCGAGCGTGGCGCCCAGGAAGATGGGCGCCGCGAAGGCCGCCGAGAGGAGCAGGCGCCGGCTGCGCGGGACGCCCCTTCTCCTGAAGTTGGCGACGGTGGCGAAGCCTTCCGGGATGTCCGAGGGCACCTGTCCCAAAGCCAGGAGCAGGCCGAGGCCCACGGCCACCGTCGAGCCGGTGCCGACCATGATCCCGTCGGAGAAGAGGTCAACCGAGACGCCGAAGAAGATCACCCACGGCCCAGCTCCGCCCTCGCCGCCGTAGCGGTCGTTGAGGCGCTGTATGGCCCAGTCCACGGCCACGTAGAAGACGCCGCCCAGGACGAAGGCCAGAACGATGGCCCAGGCCGGGTCGGCCTCCAGCGCCCGGGGCATGAGCTCCACGGCCACCACGGCGACCACCACGCCGGCGGCCGAGTAGAGGGCGAGGTTGAGCATCAGGCGCGAGACGGGCACGAACTCGGCGAGCGCCCCGCCCGCGAAGTTGCCGAGTGCGGGCAACGCGGCGAACGCGAGTACGACCAGGTACTCGTTCAAGGGGCTGCTCCCTCGGGCGGCCGCGCTCCGAACGGGGCGCCAACGGCGTCAGGCACGCCCCTCCAACTCGCGCATGTACTGCACTTGGTTGCGTTGCGCGTAGCGGATCTGGTCGGCGAACAGGATCAGGCGGGGGTCCCTGGCCCGCCTTATCAGGTCGTCGGACATGGTTATCGCGCCTTCGTGGTGGGAGATCATGACGGGGTAGAAGCTCCGCTCGAAGGCGGCCCCGCTCATCGTCTCCAGCTCGTCCACCCGCCCGGTCGGCGGCATGCCGGGCATGCGCTCGTGCTCCTCTTCGGTCGGCTCGGGCATCTCGCCGCCGTACCAGTTGCGCCACCAGCGGCGCATCGCGTCGAGTTCCCCCGCGTGCTCGGCGTACATCAGGGTCCCCAGCACCCGCGCCTCCTTTTGTGGGGCTTTGTCCCGCAGCAGGCGGGAGAGGCGGACCCCCAGCTCGTGGTGGGCCGTCATCTGCCGCAGGAAGCTCCTGCCGACCTCGATCTCCTGCTCCCGGTCGAAGGGCCAGCGGGGCTCATGCCCCTTGCGGGCGAGGACCTCGAGCAATGCGAGGGCCGCGATCGAGCCTCCCATCGCCAGGAGGGTCAGGCGCGCCAGCCGATCCTCGTCCGGGGTCGTCTCTTCCCCTGCGATGCGCCGCCGTATCCGCAGAAAGAGCGGGTAAGCGACGCTCGACGCCAGGTGAACGGTCAAGCCCGTCCAGTAGGGGACCTGCATTTTGAGCAGCCGCTGGAGGATCGGGATGGCGGCGAAGAACTCGAACGCGGAGGACGCCACCGCCCACGGGATGGCCCCGGCGAGCAGGGCTTTCCTCTGCTTCTCCTGGCCGAGGTGCCCGATGCCGAGTCCGAAGTACGCCGCCGCCCACGCAAGGTCCACGCTCTGGTGGGTGAGGATGCCCGGGAGGACCTGGGGCCAGCCGGGCTCGGAGACGATCGCCCGGTCGCGCAGGTTGATGCTCGCTATCTCCATCCAGTCGAGCGGCACGTCGCGCCCGATCCTGGGTCCTCCCAGGGAGATAAGGACCGTCGAGAACGTGCCGCTGGCCAGTCCCGTAAGGGCGCCCGCGCGCCACCTGCCGTCCGGATCATGTTTATCGAAGAAGTCGCTCAAAGAGCCCACGCGAATTCTTCTCCTTTCCCGTCGTAGAGTGGGGCGCGTCACGCCAGAGCAGCCACACGACCAGGAAAACACCAACCGTTATCGCCGCGTCGGGCAGGTTGAAGGTAGGCCAGCGCCAGCTCCCCAGGCCGACGTCCAGGTAGTCGGTGACGCGCCCGTCGCCGAGGCGGTCGAGCAGGTTGGCGAGGCCGCCGCCGAGGATCAGGCCGAGCGAGACACCGCCCGCGCGGCTGTCCCGCAGGGATCGAGCCAGGTAAAGCGCGAAGACGACGAGCGCGAGCGCGGAGAGCCAGGGCACGAGCGGGGAGCCACCGAGCAGGCCGAAGGCCACGCCCGGGTTCTCGCCGAGGGTCAGGCGGAAGAGGTCGCCGGCCAGGGGGACCGTCTCGCCGTAGTCCAAGCCGCGTTCGGCCCACCGGCGCGCGAGGTACGCGCCGAGGACGGTCAGGGCGGCGGCTGTCGAGGTTACGCCAATCTTCCTGCCGAACCGTCGGGTCATGATCCCCCCGAGTTTAGCGGGATTATCGTACGGTACTTGCCACCCGCGGATTGCTCCGGCGGCTCCCCGGCGCGCTCGACCGTGACGTGGTCGAGCCCGTTTCCGGCGAGGAGGTGCGTGATCTCGTCGTGCACCATCCGCCACACGCGCTCCGGGTCGGCACCGGCCGCGGGATGCAGGCGCACGCGCAGGCTCGCCGGTGCGGTCTGCACGATCTGGAACAGCTCGACCCCCGGGGTGCGATCGACCAGCGAGCCGAACGCCAAAGGCGGAATGGTGACCCGCTCGCCGCCGATAGGAAAGGCGAGCACGTCGGCGGCGCGGCCCTGCACGCGGATGGCGGGCAGCGTGTTACCGCACGAGCAGGGGTCGGGCCGCTGCAAGATACTGTCGCCGAGGTCGTAGCGGATGATGGGCTGCACCCGGTTGGCGAGGTTCGTGAGCAGGACCGTGTGCGAGTGCTTGCCCGGCGCGACGGGGCGGTGGTCGGCGTCGACCGGCTCCAAGACGAGCCAGTCGCTATTGACGTGCAGCCAGCCGTGCTCGCAGCGGTAGCTGATGAAGGGGCACTCGGTGGCGGCGTAGCTGTCGCGGACCTTGGCGTCGAACGCCCCGGCGATCCGGTCGTACTCGCGTGCCGGGAGCCCCTCGGCCGAGAGCACCACCAGCACCGGGTCGATGCGCAGGCGGCCGGCCTCCCGCTCGCCGGCCAAGAGCGCGGCCATGCTCGCGTACGAGGCGACTATGACCGGCCGAAACCGGTTGAGTTGAGCCACCATCTCCGGTAGGGGCATATCCACCGGGAAGACCTGGACCCGTTTGCCACGTAGGCGGGTGGCGGCTACCGCGGAGGCGAAGTGGCCGCCCATGGCGTTCACCATGGCCATGCGCCCGCCGCCGGCGAGGATGCCGATGACGTCGCCGATCCCGAGCCAGGCGCTCAGCATGCGGAAGACGAGGGCGCTGGTCACGGCCATGCTCCGGTCGTCCAGCACGAAGATCCTGCGGTTCCCGGTGGTGCCCGAGGTGGTGAGCAACGTGTACCTGCCCAGGAACCGCTCCCCGATGAGGTCGGGGTTCTCAACGAACGCCCGCGCCTTCTCGATGGTCACCTCACGGTCGGTCGCCCAGTCGTCGAAGCGCGCCATCAGCGCCTTCTTTGAGGTAATCGGCAAGAGCGTGGGATCCTCGATCTTCTCCGGCAGGTCCCGGTAGAGCTTGCGGTAGTACGGCGAGTTGGCACACGCGAAGGCCACCATCCCGGCAAGCCGGGCGCGCTGCCGCCGCTCGATCGCAGCCGGGCCTTGCTTTCTGGCCCTGCGCGCGTCGCGCAGCAGCCACAGCGGATGTTCGCGCGTCCTGCCGGGTGCGGTTGCCGCGCCGGTTGCTTTCGATGGTGCGCCGGACATGCCATCGACCTCCTTCAGCCGACCCTCCGGGCGACGCGCAGGCCGTTGGCGATGGCGAGAAGCTCGCTGACCTCGTGGGCGAAGACGGCAGCGGCGATGCCGAGCAAGCCGAGTACCGCGCCGGGGATCAGGACGGCCAGAACCAGTATGGAGAAGACGATGTTCTGCAGGCTTATGCGCTGGCTGCGCCTGGCGAGCCTGAGAGCGTAGGCAACCTTGCGTGGGTCGTCGCCCATGAGCGCCACGTCCGCCGCCTCTATGGCCGCGTCGGTACCTGCGGTGCCCATCGCCATCCCGACGGTCGCCGTGGCAAGGGCCGGCGCGTCGTTAATGCCATCCCCGACCATCGCCACGGGGCCGTGCTCCCGCTCCAGCTCCTTTACGGCTTCCACCTTGTCCTCGGGCTTCAGGTCGGCGCGCACCTCGTCGATGCCCAGCTCCCGGGCGATGGCTCTGGCGGTGCGCAGGTTGTCCCCGGTGAGCATCGCTACCTTGTAGCCCATCTCGTGCAACTCTTCGATGGCGCGTTTCGCCTCCGGACGCGGCTCGTCACGGATGGCGAGGAGCCCCTCCACACGCTCTCCGGTCCCGACCAGGACCACCGTCTTGCCTTCCTCCTGAAGGTGCTCGATCTCTTCTAGCGTACCGTCGAGGGAAACCCCGAGATCGCGGAACAGGGCGGGGCTGCCCACGTAGACGGTCCGGCCGTCGACCTCGGCCCTGGCACCGGCACCGGTGAGGGACCGGAAATCCCTGACCTCCGCAGGATGTATGCCCTCCGAGCGGGCACGCTCGACGATCGCCCGGGCCAGCGGGTGCTCGCTCAGGTGCTCGACGCCGGCTGCGACTCTCAGCATGCCGTCGGCCGAACCGTTGCCCGCGACGACATCGGTCACCACGGGCTTGCCGCGGGTGAGGGTTCCGGTCTTGTCGAAGGCGACGACCCTGACCTTCGCCAGGTTCTCCAGGTGGATGCCGCCCTTTATGAGCACGCCCTCGCGCCCGGCGCGGCCTATCGCCGCGGCAACCGCCACGGGGGTGGACATGACCAGGGCGCACGGAGCGGCGGCGACGAGCAGCACCACCGCGCGGTAGGCCCAGGTGTCGAAGGAGCCGCCGAAGAGCGGCGGGACGACCAGGAGCAAGAGCGCTCCCAAAAGGACGGCGGGACTGTAGCGGCTACCGAAGCGGTCGATCCAGCGCTGCGCGCCGGACTTGACGCCCTGCGCCTCCTCGACCAGGTGGATGATCTTCTGCAACGAGTTCGACTCGAAGCTCGTGGTGGCGCGCACCTTCAGGGAGCCTGTGGCGTTTATGGTCCCGGCGAAGACCTTCTCCCCCTCGCCCTTCTCCACCGGCACCGACTCGCCCGTCACCGCCGACTCGTCCAGGCTGCTTGCGCCCTCCAGGATCTCACCGTCCGTTGGGATGCGCTCGCCGGGCCTGACCAGGAAGAGGTCGCCGACCGCAAGCTCCTCCGCCGGGACCGTCTCCTCGCGCCCATCCTTGAGGAGCGTCGCCGTCTCGGGGGCGAGGTCCAGGAGCGCCCGGATGGCGGTGCGGGTCCGGGCGTAGGTGTACTCTTCGGTCGCCTCGGCGCCGGCGTAGAGGAAGACCAGGAAGGCGGCCTCGAACCACGCGCCCAGGATCACCGCGCCCACGGTCGCGAACGCCATGAGGACCTCGATGCCGACCTCGCGCTCCTCTACGAGTTCCTCAAGACCCTCGCGCGCCCAGTAGTAAGCGCCGATCAGGATGACGAGGACGAAGACGGAGATCGGTACGTAGTCCGGAAAGCCCGTGAAGCGCTCGATCAGCCACCCGATCAGCAGCAGCGCGCCCGCGATGAGGGCGTTGCGCATCGGCGGGAAGAGATACCACGGCCCCTCAAAGCCCTCGACCTCTTCGTCCTCGTCTCTCTCTTCGGTCTCTACATCCTCGCGCTCGCGAAGTCGTTCTTTGGCCACGTTTTGCTCCTTTCGTTCTTTGGCCACGTTTTGCTCCTTTTAAGGTCTGCGTACGGTCAAAGCCCTAGGCGGAAGTCGCCCCTCGCTCTGCGAGGACGTGTCCCACGCAGTCCTCAAGGAGCCGGCGCAGATGCTCGTCTTCGAGGCGGTAGTAGGCCAACCGGCCCTCCTTACGGAAGCTCACCACCCCCCGATCCCTCAAGCGCTTGAGCTGGTGGCTCGCGGCGCTGATAGAGAGCCCCGCCACCGCGGCTACATCACAGACGCACAGCTCCTCCACCGAGAGGGCGTAGACGATGCGTGACCGCGTGGGGTCGGAGAGGAGCCCGAAGATCTCCGTCGCCCTCCGCGTGACCTCCTCCTCCGGCAAAGCCTCCCGAGCTCGCCGCACGGCCTCCGCGTGGATGACGTCCACCTCGCAGACGTCCTCGCTCGCGATCCGCTCCAGATCCTTCTCTTTGTCGTCGATCGCTCGCACGCAATACTCTCCTATAGTTGAACGACAATCGAAATAATGCTATACCGGCGCGTATGGAGCGTCAACTTGCCGGGGCGGCGCGATCCGCAGGAAGGCGGGCGGAGGCGGTCGGGTTCCGGTTCGGGGTTCCGGGCGGAGAAAGCCGGCGAGCGACCAACGACGGCGAAGAGGGAGCCGTTCGGGAGAGGAGAAAGAGCGGTGAGGACTTACACGGTTGGGGACACTATCACACTGTAGCTGGACCTGAGGGACTCAAGCGGCGTCTCCCGGGTCGATGCCCTTTTCAGGGAAGACGCGAGCGGTCGCGTCATACCCATGCACGGTGACGGCGGCGGAGAGAAAGAGGTGACCGTGAGGCTCGAGGTGGAGCTTACCGACGAGACCTTCCCCGGCGAGTACCGGTGCCGGTTCGTCGACGCTTACAACACGCGGGGCGGCAAGGACACCCACCACCCGGATATACGCTTCAGGGTCCAGATGTTCCCCGCCGAAGGCGGCGGGCCGGAGCTGGTGGAATGGCGCCTGTCGTAGAGTCCGGCAAAGATCAAGTAAACGCCGGCATAGATACTGTTGGTTTATTCGCCGGAGAGCCACGATTAGCTCACCGGAGCCAGAGCCGCCAATCGGGAGCGCCGAGTTACGGCGGTAGGAACACCGTTGAGCCAGTTAGCGATCCGTCCCACGTTAACCGCCGTCG
>JADDKG010000327.1 GCA_020253895.1 Rubrobacter sp. | reverse complement strand
TTCCGATCTGGAGGACGCCCGGGAACGAACCGATGACAGCTTCCCGGCCAGCTCCTCCAGCGCGGCGAGGCTCCGGGAGCACGCCAGGATCCCCTCCCGCAGGGAGCGCAGGATCTCGCCCGGCCCGCGCTCCAGCTCCTCGAGGAGCCTCTCCTCCCGGGCCAGGCGCGCCTCGCGCTCAAAGACCCCACCCTCCGGAGGGAGGCTCACGCTGGTCCTGGTCAGCCGGAGGCCGTCCCGGGTCACGGCCACGTGCCCGTTGGCCGGCCGGTCCGCAACCGGGTCCTCCACCACGTACACCCCGCCGAGCAGCCGCTCCACGGCGTCGGCGTAGGCGGGGTCCAGGATCTCCACGCAGCGGAGCAGCGGGATGCCGGGGGCGGGACCGTGCTCGGCGAGCCCCTCCGCGTCGAGCCGGACGGTGACCCGCTCGCCCCCGGAGAGCAGCTCCACACCCTCCCCGACGTTCCGGGCAAGAAGCCCCCCGGCAAGCTCCCCGAGCGCAGCCTCCACCGCCAGCTCGAAGCCGGGGCGGGCCCGGATGATCTTGTGCAGCCTCGGGCGCGGCCCGCCGCGCTCCTTCCCGGAGCGCCGGAGGGATCGGATGCGGGCCTCCCTCCTCCCCACGGCCGCAGCGAGGGCTCCCTCCCGGAGGCTGGCCTCGCGGCCGAGCTCCTCCAGCCGGCCGCGCAGGGCTTCTTTGGCCATCCTAGGCGCGTCCTCCGCGACCCCCGTCCGTTCCACGGCCTCCACCAGCGCGGCGAGGCGTCCGAGCACCTCCTCGCCGAACGGGCTCCCCCGCTCCTCAGCGGAGCGGAGCTTCGCGAGCCGGGCGCGGGCCGCCTCAAGCTCCGCCCGGGTACGGCCGTGCTCGGTGGCGAGCCGCTCCCCCAGGCGGCGCGCCTCGTAAGCCTCCTTCCGGCGGCGCTCGGACTCGTCGCGGAGCGCCCTCTGCCGGTCCGCGGCCGCGGAGATCTTGGCCTCCAGCCCGGAGAGCTCCTCCTCAAGACGCCGCAGCCCGGCCCTCAACCTCCCCGCGGCCCGGCCGCGCCCGGCCCGCCTCCCGCTGGCCTCCTCGGCCCTGAACAGGCTGCGATCCAGGCGCCCCGCCGACGACCGGAGGGCCTCCGATACCCGCTCCAGCCGGCCGAGCTTAGCTTCGATCTCTCGCAGGCTCTCCTCCAGCGAGCCGAGCTGCCCGCAGGTCCGCTCCTCCTGTGCGCGCAGCCGCTCCTCGCTGGAGGAGAGCTCCCGGATACGGGATTCCGCCTCCTCGAGCCTGCGGCGCAGCCCCTCCTCGCGGCCCCCGGCGGCCTCCCGGTAGAGCCGGGCGAGCGAGAGCTCCCTGTATCGGGACTCCAGCCGCCGGTACTCCCGGGCGGCCTCGGCCTCGCGCTCTATCCGCCGCAGCTGCTCGGCGAGGCTGGCCTCCAGCTGGCGGGTCTGCTCCAGCTGCCCGGCGGCCCGCTCCAGGCGGCGGGCGGCGGCCAGCCTCCGCCTCCGGTAGACGCCGAGCCCCGCGGCCTCCTCCAGGGCCTGGCGGCAGGCGGCGGCGCCTCCGGCCACGATCGCGTCCACGGCCCCCTGCCGGAGGATGCTGTGCCTCCCCAGCCCGGCCTCGCCGGCCACGGCCCGCACATCCGCCAGCCGGGCCCTGGCCCCTCCCATCCTGTACTCCGTCCTCCCGTCGCGGGAGATCCGCCGGGAGATCGCCACCTCCTTGTAGGGGAGCGAGATCTCACCCCCCGCATTGTCCAGAACGAGCGTCACCTCGGCCGCGTTGGCCGCCGGGAGCGACTCGGAGCCGGCAAAGATAAGATCGGCCATCCCCCCCGCCCGTAGCACCCCGGGGCTCTGCTCCCCGAGGGCGAAGAGCACCGCGTCGGTGATGTTGCTCTTGCCCGAGCCGTTGGGCCCCACTATCGCCGTCACCCCGGGCTCGAGCGGCATCCGGACCGGACGGGCAAAGGTCTTAAATCCCTTGATGTAGATCGCAGAGAGCATCTATAGCGCACAATTGTACGCAACCACCCGGCCAAAAGCACAAGAAAAGCCCAGCAAACAAGCGTTCACCGGGCTTGCGCGGAAGCGAAGCGGGCCCGTCAGGCCCCGACGTGGACCTCGACCGGCGAGCGCGGCAGGGGCCTGACGCCCAGGATCTCCAGGGCGGCCCGGGCGGCGGCCTGCTCGCTCTGCTTGATCGAGTTGCCCTTCCCGGTGGCCACCTCCTCGCCGTCCACCGAGACGCCGGAGATAAAAACGGGCCGGTGCGGCGGCCCCTGCTTCGAGATCACCCGGTAGGTCGGCCGGAGCCCCTCCGACTGCAGCGTCTCCTGCAGGAGCGTCTTCCAGTCCCTCAGCTCGTCGGTGTCCACCTCGGCCGGGTTGAAGATCTCGTCTATCGTCCTGAGGACCAGGTCCTTGTCTATGAGGTAGGCCGCCCCGATGATCGCCTCCACCGTGTCGGCGATCACCGAGTCGTTTATGACGGAGCTCTCGATCATCTCCTCCAGCCCCTCGCTGCGGCCGACGGAGGCCAGAAAGGACTTCCTGACCAGGTGGGCCCGGATCCGGGTGAGGTCCCCCTCCAGAAGCTCGGGGTAGCTGTGGAAGACCAGCTCCGCAACCCGGTGGTTTAGGATCGAGTCGCCGAGGAACTCCAGCCGGCCGTTCGAATGGTAGGGGTCGGCGACGCTCGGGTGGGTCAGAGCCCGCTTGCGCAGTGGATCTGGCAGTATCTCTATCAGCTCTTTTATAGACATTCCGGTTGCTATGTTACTATTCCACGCTCCTGAACGCCACAACCACGTTGTGGCCGCCGAACCCCATGGAGTTGGAGATGGCGCCTTTGAGGTCCGGGACCTTCCGGGCCTCGGGCCCGACGTAGTTCAGCCGCTCGCAGTCGTCGGCCAGCCTCTCCAGGTTTATGGTCGGCGGGACCACCTTGTGCTTGAGGGCCAGCGCGCACATTATCCCCTCCGTGGTCCCCACGGCGCCGAAGGAGTGGCCGGTCATGGACTTGGTCCCGGAGACGTGGGCGTGCGGCACCACCCGGGCTATGGCCCGGGTCTCGGGGCCGTCGCCGGTGGGGGTGGCTGTGGCGTGGGCGTTGACATGCCCGACGTCCTCCGGGGACATCCCGGCGTCCTCAAGCGCGAGCCGGATGGCCCGCTCCACGCCGCGCCCCTGCTCGTCGGGGGCGGTCACGTGGTAGGCGTCGGTCGTCCGGCCGTAGCCCGCCACCGCGGCTATGGGCTCTGCCCCCCGCCTCTCGGCGTGCTCCGGGCTCTCCAGCACCATAGCGCCCGCACCCTCGCTCATGACGAAGCCGTCGCGGTCGGCGTCGAAGGGACGGCTCGCCCGGTGGGGCTCGTCGTTGCGGCGGCTCACCGCCCGGATCGCGCAGAAGCCCGCCATGGAGAGCGGCGTGATCGGGGCCTCCGAGGAGCCCGCTATGACCACATCGGCGTCGCCCCGCCGGATCAGCTCCAGCCCCTCGGCTATCGCCTCGCCGCCGGTGGCGCAGGCCAGGACCGGGCACTGGGTGGGGCCGGTGGCCCCGAGCATGATCGCCAGCTGCCCGGCGGCCATGTTGGGGACCATCATGGTGATAAGGAAGGGGCTCACCCGGCCGGGGCCGCGCTCGTGCAGCACCCGGTACTCGCGCTCCCAGGTGGAGATCCCGCCGATCCCGCTGCCGATGACTATCGCCACCCGCTCGGGCCTCTTGCGGACGATGTCCACGATGCCGGCGTGCTGGGCGGCCTCGATCCCTGCCGCCACGCCGAACTGGCCGTAGCGGTCCATCCGGCGGGCCTCCTTGCGGCTCATGTAATCGGTGGGATCAAAGTCCCGGCACTCCCCGGCGATCCGGGAGGGGTAGGGCGAGGGGTCGAAGAGCGTGATCTCGCCTATCCCGCTCTTGCCGTGCAGGGCGGCATCCCAGAAGTTCTCCGCCCCGCTGCCCAGCGGGGTTACCGCGCCGAGGCCGGTTATGAGCGCGTGGCCGTTGCCGGTGGAGCTCACGCGGTCTGGTGCTCCACCACGTAGTCGACGGCCTCCTCGACGGTGGTGATCTTCTCGGCCTCCTCGTCCGGGATCTCCATCCCGAAGGCCTCCTCGAGCTCCATGATGAGCTCCACAAGGTCAAGCGAGTCGGCCTCCAGGTCCTCCCGGAAGGAGGCCTCCGGGGTGACCTCGCTCTCGTCGACGCCGAGGCGGTCGGCGGTTATCTCCTGGATCTTCTGCAGTATCTCTTCGCGATCCAAATCCTCTCCTCTCCTATCCTACACAGAGACACCCTACTCATGCTGGCATAGCGCGTAGTGTAACTCAAATTGCGCTAGTGCATGGTCATGCCGCCGTCCACCGCGATGGTCTGCCCGGTGACGTACCCGGCCCCCTCGCCGGCGAGAAAGGCGACGACCTCCGCGACCTCCTCGGGCTCCCCGAAGCGTCCGGCCGGGGTCTGCCCGAGGATGCCCTGCTTCACCTCCTCGGGGAGGCTACCGGTGAGCTCGGTCTCCACGTAACCGGGGGCCACGGCGTTGACGGTGATGCCCCGCTGGGCAACCTCCCGGGCGACGCTCTTGGTGAAACCGATGATCCCGGCCTTGGAGGCTGCGTAGTTGGCCTGCCCGGCGTTACCCACGAGCCCGACGACGCTGCTGATGTTGACGATCCGACCCCACCGCGCCCGCAGCATGGGCCGCAGCGCCGCCCGGGTGCAGAGGTAGGTGCCCTTGAGGTTGGTCCTCAGCACCTCGTCGAACTCCTCCTCCTTCATCCGCAGCATGATGTTGTCCCTCGTGATTCCGGCGTTGTTGACGAGGATGTCCAGCCGGCCGAAGGCCTCGCCCACCCCGTCGAAGAGGGCCTTGACGTCGCCGGAGGAAGCAACGTCACCCTTGAAGAGCTCGCAGCGGCCCCCCGCCTCGCGAACGAGCTCGGCCGTCTTTTCGGCGGCGGCGTCGTTTGAACGGTAGGAGAGCGCCACCTGCGCCCCCTCCCGGGCGAGCCTCACGGCGATCGCGCGCCCGATGCCCCGGCCTCCGCCGGTGACGATGGCCACCCTCCCCTCGGCTATCATCGGCTCTCCTCCCCCCTCTCGGCAAACGCGAACATGAGCTCCGCCTCGCACACCCGCTCCCCGTCCACGGAGGCCCGGCCCCTGCCGCGCCCCACCCGGCCCCGGAGCCGGTCTATCTCGACCTCCATCCGGAGCAGGTCCCCGGGGAGAACCTGCTTCCTGAAGCGCACCCCGTCTATCCCGGCGAAGAGCGCGAGCTTCTGGCGGTACTCCTCTACCGCCATGACCCCCACGGCCCCCACCTGCGCCATGGCCTCCACGATGAGCACCCCGGGCATCACCGGGTAGTCCGGGAAGTGACCCTGGAAGAAGGGCTCGTTCTGGGTGACCCCCTTGACGCCCACCGCCCGCACGCCGGGCTCGAGCTCCTCGATCCTGTCGACCAGCAAGAAGGGGTAGCGGTGCGGGATGAGCCCCCGGATCTCGGCCGGGCCCAGCGGCGGCCTCATGATGCGAGGACCTCCCCGGCCCGCCTGCCCCGCAGGCCCTTTCCCCGGAAGTCCCGGAGCATCCGGGTGAGGGTACCGTCCTCCCCGGCCTCCACGACCTCCGCAACCCCGAGCTCCAGCATCCGTTCCACGACGGCGACCCACCGTACGGGAGCCAGCATCTGACGCTGCAACGCGAGCCGCACATCCTCCCCCCGCCGGAGCACCGCCCCGTCGGACCCGCCGATCACCGGCACCTCGGGGTCCCGGAAGGAGACCCCGGCGAGGAGCGTCTCCATCTCCAGCGCGGCCTCCTGCATGAGCGGGGAGTGGAAGGCCCCGGCAACGTTCAGCCGGATCTTCCGCCCCCCGACCTTCCCGGCCGCAGCCTCCACGGCCCCGGGCTCCCCCGAGAGCACGGTCTGCCGCGGGCTGTTGAAGTTGGCCGCGACCACTACCCCCTCGGTCTCCTCGGCCGCCCGGAGCACATCCTGGGGATCGGCCCCCACAACGGCGACCATGCCCCCGGGGTTCTTCCGCGAGGCCTCCGTCATGAGCCGGTCCCTCTCGGCCACGAGACCCACCGCATCCTCGAGCGCGAGGCTCCCGGCGGCAACCGCCGCAGCATACTCCCCCAGCGAGTGCCCCGCCACCACCTCCGGGCTCACCCCAGCCTCCCGGAGCCTGAAGAAGAGATCCACCGACCCGGCGAACACCCGCAGCTGATAAGGCACCTCTCCTCCAACCGCACGCCCGCGGGCCAGCTCCCACGCCTCGCCCGAGCCCTCAACCCCCGAGGTGCCCTGTCCCGGGAACACCACAGCCAGCCTGTCTCCCAAAATCCCCCCTCTCTTCCTGCGTCGGTGATCTAGATCCTGTAAAGGTTCGCCGCCCAGGTGAGCCCGAACCCGAAGCCCACCGTGATTATGTACTTCCCCGGCTCCAGCCCGTCGAAGATGTCCGGGTAAGAAAGCGGGATGCTCGCGGCAGAGGTGTTGCCGAACCGGTCCACGTTCACCACCAGCTTCTCCTCGGGCACCTCCAGCTTGCGGGCCGCCGCATGTATTATGCGTGCATTTGCCTGGTGCGGGATGATGTACTGGA
>JADDKG010000326.1 GCA_020253895.1 Rubrobacter sp. | reverse complement strand
CAGGGTGTAGACGAAGGTGTCGGAGAGGGCGGGGATGGTGTCGCCGTAGAAGGACTCGATGGTGTTGGCGTAGAACTCGAAGTAGCGGGCGGCCACCGTGGCGTCGGTGCGGGCCTGGCTGAGGGGCTTGCCGGTGTCCAGGCTCTCCAGGCGGGCTATCTCCTCTCTGTGCTCGGTGAGCAGCCGGGAGATCCGGTGCAGCACCCTGGCCCGCTCGGCGGGGGTGCTCCTGCGCCACGTCCCCTCGTGGGCGGCTCTCGCCGCCTCAACCGCCCGGTCCACCTCGCTCTCCCCGCAGCGGGCCACCAGGGCGCAGGGCCGCCCCGTGGAGGGGTCGATGTCCTCAAAGCTCCTCTCCGGGCTCACCCGCTCGCCCCCGATGATCGCCGGGTAGCTCTTCAGCTCCTTTTCGGTCTGCGTCTCGCTCATGGCCTCCTCTCCTCTCAGGCGGGGACGACGGCCGGGCGGGTCACCCGCCGCGCCTCCTCGCGCTCTATCGCCTCGCCCACCTGTTCCAGGGCGTACTCCCGGTCGGTGAGCTCGCCGAAGGGGTGCTCGCGGTGGCGGCTCTCTAGAAAACGCAGCGCCCGGTGCAGATACCACGGCTGGTAGCGGACAAAGCCCTGCACCCGCAGCATCTTGCGGGTGATGAGCCCGGGGGCCAGCCGGACCTCGTGGCCCTCGCCGACGTTGACGTTCCCGATCTCCACCACCCTGCCCCCCGGCCGGGCCAGCTCCAGCGCCTCCACGAACGCGGCGGGCACGCCGGTGACCTCGAGCACCACGTCCGCCCCGTAGCCGCCGGTCAGCGAGCGCACAAGCTCGGCCCGCTCCTCCGGCGTGGAGTGCTCCCTCATGTCCACGACCTCATCGGCCCCGAACCTCCCGGCCAGCTCGATCCTCTCCGGGATCCCCTCTATAGCCACGACCCGCGCCCCCATGTGCCGGCCCACCGCGGCGGCGTAGAGCCCCAACCCGCCCGCGCCCTGGATCACGAGGGTGTCCCCGGCGGAGAGCCCGATGCCGTGCAGCCCGAAGAGCACCTGCGAGAGCCCGCAGTTCGCCCCGGCTACCACCTCGTCGGGCAGGGCGTCAGGCACCCTGTAGAAGTACTGGTCCGGGTGGATGTAGTAGTGGGTGGCGAACGCGCCGTGGAAGTGCGGCGGGACCTCCGGCGGCTGCGACCAGAAGGCGTAGGCCCTCTGGCAGAGGTTGAAGTCGCCCCGCAGGCAGGCCGGACACCGGCGGCAGGTCAGGTAGTAGGGGGCCATGACCCGGTCTCCCACCCGGACCGGCTCCCCGGCGTAGTCGGTCGTGACGCTCTCGCCCAGCGCCACGATCTCGCCCACGAACTCGTGCCCCGGCACGCACTCCCGGATCAGCGGGTGGTGGAAGTGGTTGATGTGCACCTCAGAGCCGCAGACGTTCGCCCGGCGGACCCTCACCAGGACGGCCCCGGGATCCGGGTCCGGCAGCCCGAAGCTGCAGACCTCCACCCTCCCGGGGCCGGCGAGGGCAGCCACCCTGCCCTTCATCTGGAAACTCCTCCTTGCCCCCGTGCCCGTACGTAGCTTAGTATACAGTTTAGGCGTTCCCGCGGGGAAACGGAGGAGAGGAAGGAGCGCGATGAAGCTCTTTGTTCTGGACAACGGCACCCTCGAGCTGGACATGGCCTGGCTGGTCCTGAACCCCAAGCCCGCCACCGTGGACAACAAGCATCCGCAGGCCGACTGGGTCACCATCCCCACCTACACCGTCCTCGTCGAGCACCCCGACCTCGGCTGGGTGCTCTTCGACGGCACCTGCCACCCCGAGTGGGAGAGCCGCTGGCCCGAGGCGCTGCAGCCCATCTTCCCCTACAGGGCGGAGGAGCGGCAGTACCTGCCGATGCAGCTCGAGCAGCTCAACCTCGAGATGGGCGACATAGACATCGTGGTCATCTCCCACCTGCACCTCGACCACTGCGGGTGCTTGGACTTCTTCAGGGGGACCAAGGCCGGCAGGCGGGGGATCATCGTCCACGACGCCGAGTTCGCCCACGCGCTCAAGGTCACCCACAAGGGGCCGCTCGACTACTCCGGAGCCTACGTCAAGGGCGACTTCGATATGCCCAACCTGAACTACGACCTGATGATCGGCCCGCACCTGGAGCTGGCGCCGGACCTGCACCTCTACCACTGGCCGGGACACACGCCGGGGCTCATCGGGATGGTCGCCCACACCGAGCACTCGGGGACCTTTATCTTCACCTCGGACGCCATCTACCTGGAGCGCAACCTGAAGGACTGGGTGCTCTCGGGGATCGTCTACGACACGGTGGCCTACTTCAACTCGATGTACCAGATAAAGCAGCTCGCCAGGAAGTACGACGCGACGCTGGGCTACGGCCACGACATGGAGAAGTTCAAGGCCCTGAAGAAGGCCCCCGAGTACTACGAGTAGCCCCGCCGGAGACGCGGCGGGCGGGGGCCCGGCCTGCGGTGCAGCGTGGGGTAGAGGACCGCCGCAAGCGGTATGGGCATCCAGAAGTTGAAGAGCCGGTAGCCGAGCACCGGGACGGTGGCCTCCGCGCCGGTTCCGAAGATCACCAGCACGGCGAGGATGGTGGTCTCGAAGACCCCGATTCCGCCGGGGGTCAGGGGCAGGGTGCCGGCCGCGGTGGCGATGCCGTAGGCGGCGAATAGCTCGGCGGTCCCCGCCTCGACGCCGAAGGCCCGGAACATGAGCAGCAGACAGAGCGCGTCGAAGGCCCAGAAGCCGAGCGCGAGGGCGCACAGGCGGAGGATCTCGGCCGGTTGGGCGGCCATCAGCTGCCGCCGCAGGGCGCCGAGCTCGGAGCTTAGGCGCACCAGGCCGCGTTCGAGGGCGGCGTCGAGCCCGCGTCCGGGCAGCGCCCTTCTCAGCAGCCCGAGGACCGCTCTCGCCGCTCCCCCGAGCGCCAGCCTCGCCGGCAGCGGGTTGCGGTAGACCGCGTAGCTGCCGACGAAGCCCGCCAGCGTGAGGGAGAGGCCGAGGGAGGCCGCGGTCCGGGCCGCCGGGTCGAGGTTGCCCCGGGCGAGCAGGTAGAGCAGGCTCGCGGTCAGGATCACGCCCAGCGCACCGTAGGCGAGCGCGGAGGTGGCCGCGAGCGCCAGCCCGATCTTGCTCCGCCCCAGACCCCGGCTGCGCAGCGCGGTGTAGGCGACCGCAGCCCCGGCCGCCCCGCCGCCGGGCAGGACGTGCGAGGCTCCGTAGCCGGTTACGGTCAACCGCAGCATGTACCAGTTCCCGAGGCCGCGCCTGCTCCTCAGGCGCGGCGGGATCCCCGCTGAGGCGGCGGTTATCCTCCCGAGGAGCCCGGCGTAGGAGAGCTCGCTCAGCAACTCGGCGGCGAGGGCGGCCGCGATGAGGGGCCACGAGGCCCGGGAGACGAGCTCCAGCGAGCGCTCCACGCCCGGTATCCGGGGCAGCAGGAGGTGTACCGCCAGGCCCAGCGAGGCCAGGAAGATCAGGTTGCGCAGCAGGGACCTTCTCATCGCCGCGGGGAGAGGAGCGTGTCTATGAGCAGGGCTGCCGACCAGGAGAAGAGCACCGAGCCGTGCCCCTGGCCGGTGGCGGGGTCGAAGTACTCGTAGAAGCCGCTCCTCTCGCAGAGCTCCCTTATCGTGGTCCGGAGGCGGGAGGAGTGCTCCCGGTAGCCGTAGCGCTCCAGGCCCCGCATGAGGAACCAGTTCATGTTGATCCAGACCGGCCCCCGCCAGTAGCGGGTGGGGGAGAAGCCGAAGCCGTGCACGTCGTAGCTGGGGACCGGCTTTATCCCCTTCCCGGAGAGGCCGAAGCCTCCGTGCTCCAGAAAGTCCACCATGCGCCGGGCCCTCTCCTCGCCCGGGATGCCGGCGAACAGGGGGACGAAGCCCGCCGCGCAGTAGACGTAGATGGGCCTCCGGGAGACCAGGTCGTAGTCCAGGTAGATCCCGTGCTCCTCGTCCCAGAGCTTCTCTTCTATGGCGCGGGCCGTCCTTCGGGAACGCTCCCTGTGGGGAGCCGGGTCCTCGCCGAGCTCCAAGGCGAGCTCCGCCAGGTCGTTCTCCGAGCGGCACAGGAGGCTGTTGAAGAGCACGTCCTGCACCAGAAAAGGGCAGCGCTCGCGGATTTCGGCCTCCCCGTAGCCCAGCCCCGCAAAGAGCTTCACCAGGTAGGCGAAGCGGTCGTAGGCGGCGCTCGCGGGCCTGTCCTGCTCCGAGACGGTGTGCACGTCCACCCGCCGGTAGGCCGGGATCTGGTCCTCCCGCAGGTGCAGCCGCTGCAGGATGGCGTCCCACATGGGAGAGTTGTCCATCCCGCTCTCCCAGGGGTGGCGGATGTAGACGAGGTGCTCGCCCTCCGGGTCGCGCTCCCGGTAGAGGTAGTCGTGCCAGGCCGCAAGGTGCGGGTAGGCCTGCTCCAGGAACGCCCGCGCCCGTTTCCGGTCCCGGGCCCGCTCGTAGACCAGCCGGACCGCGGTGGCGTGTACCGGGGGCTGGACCACGCCTGAGGTCTTGTGATCCCGGGGGGCGTCGGGGCTCTCCTGGGCGTGCCAGAAGCTCGGCCCCGGGAAGTAGTCCCCGAAGGAGGGGTTGAAGACTATCTGGGGGAGGAGGCCGTTTCGCCACTGGGCGTCGAAGAGGTGCAGGAGCTCGCCTTCGGCCCTTCCCTGGTCGTAGTGGCTGTAGCCGATGGAGATCAGGGCCGAGTCCCAGGACCACTGGTGCGGGTAGAGCCTGGGGCCGGGCTTGGTGTACTCCCCGGCCCAGTTGAAGTCCAGGACCAGCCTGGCCTGCTCGATAAGGGCCCTCTCCCGCCGTTTCAAGCCGTATCCCTCTTTCAGGAGGCTACATCTCCACGCCTGCGGGGCGTCCGGCAGCACATTATCGCAGGAGATGCGGGCCGCAGGGAGGCCCCGTTGCCGCCGGGCGACGCCCCTGCAGGGTCTCTACTATACTTGGAACATGGAGACCAGAGCGGCGGCGGACCTCGCCCGGAGCCTCCGCGAGAGGCTCGACGGGAAGCTCGACGGCTACCTGCGCACCGACCCGGCCTACCGCTCGCTGTACGCCACCGACGCCTCCATCTACAAGCGGCGCCCGGTCGGGGTCGTGGTGGCCCGCGGCGAGGCGGACGTGCAGCTGGCGCTGGAGACGGCCCGGGAGCTCGGCCTCTCCGTAACCCCCCGGGGCACCGGGACCTCCCTCGCGGGGCAGGCCACCGCCCCCGGGCTCGCGCTGGACGTCTCGGAGATGGCGGGCATCGTGGACCTGGACCCCGGGCGGCGGCGCTGCACCGTTGAGCCCGGTGTGGTGCAGGGGGAGCTCAACGCCGCGGCCAGGCCGCACGGGCTCGTCTTCGGGGCGGACACCTCCACCTCTGATGTAGCCACGCTGGGCGGCATGATCGGGAACAACTCCGCCGGGATGCGCTCGGTGGTCTACGGGACTACCGCCGACCAGGTGCTGGGTCTGCGGTGCGTGCTGGCCAGCGGCGAGGTGGTGAAGCTCAGGCCGCTCTCGCGCTCGGAGGCCGCCCGCCGGGCCCGCGGCGAGGGGGCCGAGGCCCGGTTGCTGCGCGGGGCGCTGGAGATCGGGGAGCGCTACGGGACCGAGATCCGGCGCCGCTACCCGCGCCTGATCCGGCGGGTCTCCGGGTACGGGCTGGACGCCTT
>JADDKG010000325.1 GCA_020253895.1 Rubrobacter sp. | reverse complement strand
GGACGACTTCGGCACCGGCTACTCCTCCCTGTCCTACCTGGACCGGTTCCCGGTGGACTACATCAAGATAGACCGCTCCCTGATCCACCGGATAGAGACCAACGGGGAGCGGACGGCCTCGCTGCTGGAGGCGCTGGTGGTCTTCGCCCACTCCCTGAAGATGCGGGTGGTCGCCGAGGGGGTGGAGACCGCAGCCCAGCTGGAGGTGCTCCGCGGGATGCACTGCGACATCGGCCAGGGGCTGCTGTTCTCCGCCCCGCTCCCGGCCGCCGAGGCCGAGGCTTTCCTCCGGGAGCGGTCGCCGGAGCTCCCCTAGGGTATGGCGGAGATCCGGCCCACGAGCCCCGGGTCGCGCATGGCCGCCTCCCCCACCAGGACCGCGTCGGCCCCGGCCTCCCGCATCCTCCGGGCGTCCTCCACGGTCTTTATCCCGCTCTCGGCCACCCTGACCGTGCCCTCCAGCAGCGGGGAGAGGCGCTCGAAGGTCCCCAGGTCCACGCTGAAGTCCCGCAGGTCCCGGTTGTTGACCCCGACGATGCGGGCCCCGGCGGCGAGCGCCAGCTCCGCCTCCCGCTCGTCGTGGACCTCGACCAGCGCGTCCACCCCCACCTCCCCGGCGAGCGCCACGTAGCGGGCCAGCTCCTCCCCGGTAAAGAGGGCGGCGATGAGCAGCACCGCGTCGGCCCTGGCCGCCGCCTCCAGCACCTGCGCCTCGTCCACCGTGAAGTCCTTTCGCAGCACGGGCAGGGAGGTGGCCTCCCGGGCCCGGCGAAGATCCTCGAGCGAGCCCCGGAAGCGCTCCGGCTCGGTGAGCACCGAGAGGCAGGCCGCCCCCAGCCGTCCGTAGAGGGCCGCCTGGCGGGCCGGGTCCGCCTCCCGGATAAAGCCCGCCGAGGGCGAGGCCCGCTTTATCTCGGAGATCACCGAGAGCCCGGGCCGGGACAGCGCCTCTCCGAAGCCCCGCTTCTCCGCCCGGAGGGCCTCCTCGTAGAGCCGGTCCATCCCCCGGGAGCGCAGCCCGGCGGCCCGGCGCCGGGCCGCGGCGGCGAGGGAGTCCAGCACGGTCCCGCTCTCCCTCATATCCCCATCCCCGCAAGCCGCCGGCTCACCCGCACGAAGCGCCCGAGCGCCTCGAGCGCGGCCCCGCTCTCCAGCGAGCGCTCCGCCAGACGCACCCCCTCCCCGATGGAGGAGACCTTGCCGGAGACGTAGATCGCCGCCCCGGCGTTCAGCAGGATCACATCCCTCGCCGCCCCGCGCTCCTCCCCGGAGAGCACGTCGCGCAGGATGCGGGCGTTCAGGTGGGCATCCCCCCCGAGCAGCCCGTCGGGGGCGTGGCGGGAGAGGCCGAAGTCCTCCGGCGAGATCTCATACTCCCTCACCCCCTCATCCCCCACCTCGGCCACCAGGGTGGGGCCGGTCACCGTGATCTCGTCCATCCCGTCCCGCCCGTGCGCCACCAGCGCCCGCTCGGCCCCGAGGTCCCTGAGCGCCTCGGCCATCGGCCGGACGTATCCGGCCGAGAAGACCCCCACCAGCTGCCGCCGGGCCCCGGCGGGGTTGGTGAGAGGACCCAGCAGGTTGAAGACCGTCCGGAAGGGCAGCTCGGCCCGCACCGGGGCCACGTACTTCATCGCCGGGTGGTGGGTGCGGGCAAACATAAACCCTATCCCCGCCTCCTCGATGCACCGGGAGACCTGCTCCGGGGAGAGCTCTATGGCCGCGCCGAGCGCCTCCAGGACATCTGCGCTCCCGGCCCGGCTCGTGGCCGCCCGGTTGCCGTGCTTGGCGATCACCACCCCCGCCCCCCGGGCGACGAAGGCGGCCGCGGTGGAGACGTTTATCGTCCCCTTGGCGTCCCCGCCGGTCCCGCAGGTGTCCACCACCCCCTCCGGGGCCCGTACCCGGGCGGCGAAGCGCCGCATCGCCCGGGCGAAGCCGACGATCTCCTGCACCGACTCCCCCCGGACCCGCAGAGCCGTCAGCAGGGCGGCCGTCGCCTCCGGGCTCGCCCCGCCCTCCATGATGGTCTCGAGCGCCCGCTCCGCCTCGCCCTCGGCCAGAGGCTCCCCGGCGGCCGCCTTGCGGAGGATGTCACGCAGCACCCTAGGGACCTTCCGGGAAGTTGCCGAGCAGCCGCATCCCCACCCCCGTAAGGATGCTCTCCGGGTGGAACTGCACCCCCTCCACCGGGTACTCCCTGTGGCGGACCCCCATGATCACGCCGTCCTCCGTGCGGGAGACGACCTCCAGGCACCCCGGCACCGAGCCGGGCTCTATGACGAGCGAGTGGTAGCGGGTGGCCTCGAAGCCCTGCTCCAGCCCCCGGTAGACCCCCCTGCCGTCGTGCAGGATACGGGCGGTCTTGCCGTGGACCGGCTCGCCGCGCACGATCCGGGCCCCGAAGGCCTGACCGATGGCCTGATGCCCCAGGCAGACCCCCAGCACCGGCACCCCGCGCCCCGCCTCCCGGATCAGCTCCACCGAGACCCCGGCCTCGTTGGG
>JADDKG010000324.1 GCA_020253895.1 Rubrobacter sp. | reverse complement strand
GGTGTACGAGCTCACCCTGATCTACCTGCGTCCCGAGCGTCCCGCCCTGGATGCCGCCATAGACCGGAGGTCGGAGCGGATAGCCCGCCGGGGGCTTCCCGAGGCCCGCACCCTCCAGGCCCTCCTCGACGCCGGCGTCCCCGTGAGCCCCTCCGTGCTCGGCTCCATAGGCGTGCGCGAGCTCCTCGCCCACCTCCGCGGAGAGCTCTCCCTCGAGGAGGCCCGGCGTCTGATCTCCACCCGCACCCGACATCTGGCCCGGCGCCAGATGCGCTGGTTCGACAAGCTGGCCCGAACCCTCTCCGGCAAAGCACACACCACCGTGGTCTCGTCTCCCAGCGACCCCGCGCTCCGCCAAGCTTTGCATTCAATGCATGATATAATCGGTGCGTGATGGAAGAAGTTTCGGGAAGCGCGAACAGAGCGGTTCTGGTGGCTGCGGGGGAAGAGCGCTACCTGGACGAGCTGGGAAGGCTTGCCGGGACGCTCGGGCTCGAGGCGGCCGGGAGGCTTGAGCAGGCGCGCCGGGATGGTATAGGTTATCTCGGGCGCGGCAAGCGCGAGGAGCTCAGGGAGCTCGTCGAGGAGAGCGGGGCTTCGTTCGTGCTCGCCGACGATGAGCTCTCCGCCTCGCAGGCCAGGGTTCTGGAGCGGGATGCGGGGGCGGTGGTGGTGGACCGCACGGAGCTTATCATCAGGATCTTCGAGGCCCACGCCAGGGATGCCGCCAGCCGCCTGCAGGTGGAGCTTGCAGACCTTGAGTACCGGCTCCCGCGCCTCAAGGGCCGCAACCCGGAGCTCAGCCGGCTCGCCGGTGGCGGCGGTGGCGGCGGTCGTGGTGCCACCCGTGGCCCGGGCGAGCAGCAGCTGGAGTACGACAGGCGGGCCATCCGGGAGAGGATCTCCGTGATCCGTCGCAAGCTCAGGAGCGAGGAGGCCTCGCGGGCCGTGCGCGGCTCCCGGCTCAGGGAGGGCGGGCCTCCCAGGGTGGCCCTGGTGGGCTACACAAACGCTGGGAAGACCACCATCCTCAACCGCCTTAGCGGCGCGGGAAAGTCCACCCGCGACCGGCTCTTCGAGACCCTCGAGACCACCACCCGGCTCGTGGAGGGCTCCTCCACAGATGGAGGCTCCCGCCCCGGCTTCGTGGTAACCGACACGGTGGGGTTTATCAGGAAGCTGCCCACCCAGCTCGTCCACTCCTTCGCCTCCACCCTCGAGGCCGCCCGCGACGCGGATCTCATAGTCCTCTGCGCGGACGCCTCAAGCCCCGAGCTTGAGGAGGAGATCGAGGTCGTCAGAAGAACCCTCTCGGAGCTCCTCCGCAACCCCGACGGCGGCCACCAACCCGCGGAGATCCTGTGCCTCAACAAGCTCGACCTCCTCTCCTCTCACCGCATAATACAGCTGCGCGGCCTCTACCCCGAGGCGGTGATGATAAGCGCGGAGAGGGAGGGGTGCGGTCCGCTCCTGGAGCGGATATACGGGGTGATCTCCGGGATGTGGGAGAGGTTGGATCTCCTGATCCCCCACGCGGACTATGCGGCCGCGAGCAGGCTGTACGGCAGGGCGGAGATCCACTCCCACCGGCACACCGAGGAGGGTGTCATCATGGACGTGACGCTGCCGCGCGAAGAGGCTGCTAGATACGAGGCCTACAGGCTTGCCGCCGCCTCCTCCTGAGGGGCTGAGGCTTTATCCGCCTCCCTGCGAGAGGGTGCCCGAGATATACGGGGATATCTCGCTTCCGGACAGAAACCCCCGGGACGGCGACCTCCCTTTCGTATTCCTGAACGCCGTAGGAACCCTCGACGGCGGTGCGGCAATCTCGGGCAAGGCGGGTAAGATCGGGGGCAGCGCCGACCGCGAGGTCATGCGCGTCCTCCGCTCACAGGCCGACGCCGTGCTGGTAGGCGCCGGGACCCTCCGCGCCGAGAGGATGTCCCTGGGCTCCGAAGGCAGAAGATCCCCCGAGCCCCTGGCGATCATAATCACCTCTACAGGGGACGTACCCCTCGAGAACCTTCTCGACCCCGCCCCGGAGCGAACGGTGGTTCTTCTTCCGGGATCATCTACCGCGGGCAGGGCGGGATCCATATCCGGTAAGGCACGCACGATACCCCTGCCTCCGGATCCCTCGGGGAAAATAGAACTTCGCACGGCCCTCCTGGCGCTCCGTGAGAGACTGGGGGTATCCAGGGTTCTCATAGAGGGTGGCCCGAAGCTTTTTGGCGAGGCGATCTCCCGAGGTCTCGCCGGGGAGCTCTTCCTCACCGTGGCGCCCAAGATCTCAATGGAGCCCCAGGATCGCTTCAGGCGCATCGTAGAGCCCTCGGGCGCACCCCCAGGACCCATCCGCTGCACCCTGATCTCCGTCCACTACTCCGAGGAAGAGCTCTTCCTCCGCTACTCCCTGTAAAAACCAACTTCCGAGAATTGTACTTATGCGAAGTTGGAGGGTTTAGAGGGGAAGGGTGTTGTACTTGTAGGCCTTTGAGGCGAGTTCCTCTGCCCGCCGGATGTAGCGGAGGGTGGTCTTTGGGTCGGAGTGGCCGAGGAACTGCTGGATGACGAGCAGCGGCGCCTGGTTCATGGCCATGTTGGTGCCAACGGTGTGGCGGATGGAGTGCGGCGAGATGGGCTTGTTGATGCCTGCCTTCCGCACGTATTTCTTGACTATGTTCTGTATGGATCTCGTGGTGAGCGGCCTGTCCCTGCCTACCCTGGATGGAAAGAGCGGCTTCCGGGCATCCACCTGGGAGCTGAGGCTCCTCCCGGAGGATACGATATACCTCTGAACGAGACCCCAGAGCTCTGGCGAGACAGGTACGTTTCTGACTTTATCTCCCTTGCCACGCACCCTCAAGAGAACGGAGTCTGCATGCTCCCTGAAATCCCCCACCCTGAGCTCCACTACCTCCGCCTCGCGCAGCCCGCAGCCGGCCATCACCGCGAGCAGGGCATAGTCTCTCGGGTTTTCCGCCCTGGCGGCGGAGAGCATCCCGGAGAGCTCATCCTCGGTAAGGATGTTGTAGGAGGGGTCCTGCCGTACCCTGGGGCTCTTGGCGAAGAACTTAAGGGCCTCCGGGTTGACCCGGCTGACACCTCCCATGTAGCAGAAGGTCAGAAACCTCCTCAGAGCTGTGAGCTTCTTTGCAGCCGTTGCAGGTGAGTAGCGCTTGGTAACGTGCTCCCTGTACAGGGATATGTCCTCCGGGGTTATCTCTTCCAGCCTTTTGCCGAACTCCTCTTTTGTGTAAGAGAGGAAGGCTCGTATCTCTGTATTATAGGTCTTTTTGGTCTGAGGGCTGGAGAGGGTCCGGAGGTAGACGGCGAGGAGGCGTTCTTCGTCGCTGGGGTGTGGGTGGCGTTCTTCGGGGAGGTTATCAGGCAGAGGGGTCATCGTAGTTGATCAGGGAGATCACATCGTAGCCCGCAAGGCGCTTGCGGCCCTCCAGGAAACCCAGCTCTATTAGGAAGGCACAACCGGCGACACGACCGCCGGACTTCTCCACCAGCTCGCACATAGCGAGGGCGGTACCGCCGGTGGCGAGCAGGTCGTCGGCGACCAAAACCCGGGTGCCGGGAGGTATCGAGTCGGCGTGGATCTCCAGGGAGTCCTCACCGTACTCCAGCTTGTAGGAGACGGAGATCACCTCCCGCGGGAGCTTGCCCGGCTTTCTTGCAAGCACGAGGCCCTTGCGCGAGCGGTAGGCAAGAGCGGTGCCGAACACAAAGCCCCGGGCCTCGGCAGAAACTACCCGGTCGTAGTCAAGATGACCCGTAGCCTCTGCCAGGGCGTCCACCGCGGCGTGCAGCGAGGGGCCGTCCTCCATCAGCGGGGTAATGTCCCGGAAGACCACGCCGGGGCTCGGGTAGTCGGGAACAGAGCGGATCCTGTTCCTTATAACCTGGATCGTACGCTCTGTGATGCTCATGAAGAACGCGGGTCGAAGCTGTCTATGACGCCGGCCATCATGAGCTCCTTCATCCGCGAGTCGACCGCCGCGAGGTGCCGGGCCTTCTCCATCGCCTCCTGCACCCGCTTCTCGTCGCCGCTGCGCAGCTCAGGGTTAAGAACCTGCTTGAAAAGGGCAGCCTCACGGTCCACGGCGGCCATGATACCCCGCAGGTGCCGCGGCTGGATGGAGTACTTTGCCATCTCAAGCGCCAGCCGGGCTATCTCCTTGTCCCGCTGGGTGAGCTCTCCCCCCCTCCCGATGACGCCGACCGAGATCAACTCCTCTATAAACCTCACCTCTACGTCAAGAGAGTCGGCCAGCTCCTCCGCCGTGTAGGTCCTCTCCTCTAGCACCTTAGAGAGGTCCCCCGCGGAGTCCTTGGAGAACGAGGAGAGCGGCGCCCCGCCCTCTATCCGCTTCTTTATCACCTTGAGCGGCAGGTACTCCTCCTCCTGCAGCTTCAGGATGTAACGCAGCAGCTCCACATCCTGCTCGGTGAAGAGCCGATACCCACCGCGCGTCCGGTTCAGGTTTATCAGCCGGCGCCGCTCGAGGTAGCGGATCTTGCTGACAGAGAGGGTGGGGAACTCCGGCTTGAGCCGCTCTACGACCTCGCCTATGGTGTAGTGGTCCTTGGGGCTTCCACCGCCGTTGTCCATACTCGGATTCCTCCCCTCCCCTTTTCTCTGCATCTCCTCCTAGGTGTACACGAACTTGAACCTGTACTTGCCGATCTGTATCTCGTCCCCGTTGCGCAGGTCCACCGAGTCCACCCTGACCCGGTTGACGTAGGTACCGTTGAGCGAGCCCACGTCCCGGATCCTGTAGCCCCCCTCGCTGCGGGTGATCTCGGCGTGCTTTCTGGAGACGGTGACGTCGTCCAGGAAGATGTCGCTCTCGGGATGGCGGCCTACGGTGACCACCTCCCGCGAGATGTCGTGCATCCTGCGCCCGGCCGTCCCCTCCACCTGGTCGAGCTCGATGAGCGCGGCCCCGGCGGGGGCAACAGGGGCCACCTCCTCTTCCTCGGCGAAGCTCGGTGCGTAGGAGACCGTAGACTGGCCGTGGTCCAGCCGGGTGCCGCACTCGGGGCAGAACTTCATGTCGAGGGTGACCTCGGAGCCGCACTCCGTGCAGACGCTCGCCCCGCTCAAGGGTCCAGCCCCCTCTCTGCCAGCACCCGGGCGAGCTCTTCGGGGGAGAGCGCGGCCTCCCCC
>JADDKG010000323.1 GCA_020253895.1 Rubrobacter sp. | reverse complement strand
GGAGGTGAGGGTTCAGGGGCTTGTGAACTGCACGCTCAGCATCTGGAGCAGCAGCGGGCGGGTGCACCGGCTGGGCAGGATGGCCCTCCCCGACGCCCGCGCGGTGAAGGAGGCGATCGAACGCCAGAAACAGAAGGCCGCCTCATACGAGTAGCGGCCCGGCCTCCCCCTGAGCGGCGCAGGCCCCCTATATACTTCTTCCCGTGCGAAGGGGAGGAAGCATCCGGGCATGAGGGCCTTTGCGCTACGCCACCCCTTTCTCTTCTCCGTGGCGACCACCCTCCTGCTGTTCGGGTTCGCCTGTGCCGGGAGGGCGGTCTACCCGCAGGAGCCGGTCGGGGACATCCGGCAGCTCAGAGAGGCCGCACCCTTGGCCTTTGAGGAACCCTCGCAGCTCGAGCGGGCGATTGAGGCCCTCGGAAGCCCGGAGGGGATCTACCAGGTTCTGACGCTGGCTTTCGCGGCCGCGCTGCTCTCCGGCCTCGGGTGGTGGGGCGAGGCGGGGTTCCGGAGGCCGCGGCGCTGGGCAGGGCTGCTCCACCTGTGGCTCCCCCTGCTCGCCGCCGGGATCGCCCTCTCCGGAGGCTTTCTCCCGCCGGAGGGTGCCGGGGAGCTGGCGGCGCTCCTCATTGCCTCCGGGCTCTCCGTCGCGGGCGAGGAGATGGTCTTCCGCGGGCTGCTGTGGCGGGTACTCGCCCCGAGGGGAGCGGTGCTGGCCGGGGTCGCCACCTCCCTCCTCGCCGGGGCGCTGTCCTACGCGGTGAGCGCCACCGGCGGCCCGACGCCCGAGGCCCGCTACATAGCCGCCTTCACCCTCTGCGGCGGCCTGGCCTCCGCCGGGCTGCGCCGGCCCACCGGCTCCATCTGGCCGCCGCTCGCCGGGCACCTCGCCGTCTCGCTCGCCACCGGCGTGGCGGTGATGGGCTCGGCGGCCTACCAGATCCTGCTCTACCTCGGCACGCTCGGCTTTGCGGCCTACGGGCTTGCGCTGCTCCTCCTCCCGGGCGGGCCGCCGGAGGAGGGTGTCCCCTAGGAGACCGCCTCCTGCAGCTGGCGCTCGAGGTCCCGGATCTCGTCCCGAAGCCTGGCCGCGTACTCGAACTTCAGATCCTCGGCGGCCTCCATCATCTCCGCCTGCAGGCGGGCGATCAGGTCGCGCAGCTCCTGCGGGTCCCGCGGGGCCTCCGCCGCCCGCCGCCTCCGGTCCGCCCGGTACAGCCCCTTCGCCTCGGCGGCGATCAGGATGTCCGAGACCCCCTTCTTGATCGTCCGCGGCTCGATGCCGTGGCGGCGGTTGTACTCCATCTGGATCCTGCGGCGGCGGTTCGTCTCCCGGATCGCCGCCCGCATCGCCTCCGTCTCGGTGTCGGCGTACATGATGACCCGCCCGTTGACGTTGCGCGCCGCCCGCCCGATGGTCTGTATGAGCGCCCGCTCGCCGCGCAGGAAGCCCTCCTTGTCCGCATCCAGTATGGCGACGAGGCTAACCTCCGGCAGGTCGAGCCCCTCCCGCAGCAGGTTGATCCCCACCAGCACGTCGAACTCGCCGGTCCTGAGGCCCCTTATGATCTGGATGCGGTCCAGCGTCTCGATGTTGGCGTGCATGTAGCGGGCTTTTACGCCGTGCTCCAGCAGGTAGTCGGTGAGGTCCTCGGCCATCTTGATGGTGAGCGTCGTGATGAGCACCCGCTCGCCGCGCTCCACGCGCCGTGCCACCTCGTTCATCAGGTCGTCGATCTGTCCTTGCGTCGGCCGGACCTCGACCTCCGGGTCCACGAGACCGGTCGGGCGGATGATCTGCTCGACGATCCGGTCGCTGTTCTCGAGCTCGTAGGGGCCCGGCGTGGCAGAGACAAAGACGAGCTGGTTGGTCTTCAAGAGAAACTCGTCCCACCTCAGGGGCCGGTTGTCCAGGGCGGAGGGCAGCCGGAAGCCATGCTCCACCAGCGTCTCTTTGCGGCTGCGGTCGCCGTTGTACATCCCCCGGATCTGGGGCAGCGTTATGTGCGACTCGTCCACGAAGGTCACGTAGTCCTCGGGGAAGTAGTCGAGGAGGGTGTACGGCGTGGAGCCCGGCGGCCGGCCGTCGAGGTGGCGGGAGTAGTTCTCTATCCCGGAGCAGTACCCGAGCTCCCGGAGCATCTCCAGGTCGTACTGGGTCCTCTGCCGCAGCCGGTAGGCCTCAAGGATCTTCCCCTCCCGCTCAAGCTCGGCGTAGCGCTCCTCTAGCTCCGCCTCGATACCCCTTATCGCGCGCTCGAGCTTCTCCTCTCCGGTGACGAAGTGGGTCGCCGGGTAGATCGTCAGCATCTCCGGCTCCCGCAGCACCTCCCCGGTGGTCGGGTCGACCTCCATGATCCCCTCCACCTCGTCGCCGAAGAAGGAGACGCGGTAGAAGGTGTCCTGGTAGGCCGGGTGCACCTCCAGCACGTCGCCCCTGACCCGGAAGTTGCCCCGGGAGAGCTGGTAGTCGTTGCGGGTGTACTGGATGCGGACCAGGTCGCGCAGCACGTCGTCGAGGTCGTAGAAGCCCCCCCTCTCCAGCAGGACCATCTTCTGCCGGTACTCCTCGGGGCTCCCCAAACCGTAGATCGCGGAGACGCTCGCCACCACGATCACGTCGCGCCGGGTGAAGAGGGCGCTGGTGGCAGAGTGCCGGAGGCGGTCTATGTCCTCGTTGATCTGGGCGTCCTTCTCGATGAAGGTGTCGGTCTGGGGGACGTACGCCTCGGGCTGGTAGTAGTCGTAGTAGCTGACGAAGTACTCGACGGCGTTGTTGGGGAAGAACTCGGAGAACTCGCTGGCCAGCTGGGCGGCCAGGGTCTTGTTGTGCGCTATCACGAGCGCGGGCCTCCCCACCCTCTCGATGACCCGCGCCATGGTGTGGGTCTTGCCGCTGCCGGTCACCCCGAGCAGGGTCTGCGCCCGCAACCCGGCCTCAAGCCCCTCGGAGAGGCGCTCTATGGCCTGGGGCTGGTCGCCGGTGGGCTTGTACTCGCTGCTTACCCGGAAGCCGCCGCTATGCGTTTCGATTCAGATCCCTCCCGTAGAGCTCCTCGTACCTGGAGCGGGCCTCGAGGACGGTGTCCACGTACTCCTTGGTCTCTGCAAAGGGGATGTCCCGCCGGATGTCGAAGTCCTCGTCCGAGAGCCAGCCGTCCACGCTGCCCACCCCGGAATTATACGCCGCGAGCATGAGCCTCTCATCGCCGAGGTACCGCTCCTCCAGGTCGGCGCGGTACCACACCCCCATCCTGAGGTTGACGATGGGATCCTTCCGGTAGTCGCCGGTGATCCCGCTGTGGTGCCGGATGAAGCTGGCGGTGGGCGGGGTGATCTGCATGAGGCCGTGCGCCCCTTTGTGGGAGACGGCCTCCTGCTGGAACCGGCTCTCGGCGTAGATGACGGCGGCGACGAAGGCGGGCTCGAGCCCCCGCTCGCGGGCCTCTCTCCGGATGGCCTCCTCGTAGCGCAGCGGGTACAGGGCCCGCTGGATGGCCGCCGGGGGCTCGGAGATCACCCCGTAGAGCCCGTACGCCCCGGCGAGGAGCGCCGCCACGACGAGCAGAAGCCCCGCGAGCCTCCGCCGCCGGGCCCTCGACCTCCCGTACCGGCCCCTCTTCGGCCTACCCGCCGCGCCCTTCTTCTTCACGCGTGCTACCGCCCGACCCCCTCTCCGCGAGAACCTTCTCCCACAGCGCCCTCGCCTGCTCCCTGAGTCTATCCAGACTGCCCCCGTTTTCCACCACCAGGTCTGCGAGCCGCGCCTTCTCCTCGGCGGAGAGCTGGCGACCCTCGATCGCCCGGAAACGCTCCTCCCCCACCCCCCGCTCCGCCGCCCAGCCCCGGCGCCGCTCCTCCGGGGTGACGACCGCCACGGTGTAGTCGAAGCCCTCCCGGCCGGTCCCCTCGAAGAGGAGCGGGATCTCGGCCACGAAGACGGGGGCGCGGGAGGAGGAGATCCTACGCTCTATCTCCCGGCGCACGAGGGGATGCAGGATGCCCTCCAGCTCACGCAACGCCTCCCTATCCCCGAAGACCCTCTCCCCGAGACGCCGCCGGTCGATCCCCCGCTCCCCGAGCACCTCCTTTCCGAAGCGCTCCACAACCCGGGCGATGGTCTCGGGGTCGCAGGCGAGCAGCCGGTGGACGAGATCGTCGGCCGAGACCGTCTCGGCCCCCAACTCGCCCAGCATCCGCACAAAGGTGCTCTTGCCGGACGCGAAGGGGCCGGTGACCGCCACGGTCACCGGCCCTCTCCGGGCATTCCTCTTTCGGGATGCTGCGGCTATCGCTCCTCGAGGTCCAGGTCCTTCAGGGCGTCGAACGCGCCGGTGCGCAGCCCGCTCTCCCGCGGCCGCTGCTCCTGGCGCTCCTCCCGCCGCCGCTCCTCACGGCGCCGCTCCTCGCGCTCCTCGCGCTTCGGCCTCAGGGAGAGGGAGAGCCTGCGGCGCCGCGGGTCCACGTCTATGACCCGGGCGTCTACCTCGTCGCCGCTGCGCACGATCTCGTCCGGGGTCTCGACGTGGTGCTCGGCCAGCTCGGAGATGTGGATCAGACCCTCCACCCCCTCGGCGACCTCCACGAAGGCCCCGAAGGAGACCAGCTTGGTCACCCGGCCGTGGATGACGTCGCCCACCTTGACCCTCTCGGCAACCTCCTGCCAGGGGTCCTTGCGGGTCTGCTTGAGGCCGAGCGAGATCCGCTCGCGCTCCCGGTCTACCTCGAGGACCTTCACCTCGACCTCCTCGCCCACCTGTACCACTTCGCTCGGATGGTCGACGTGGTTCCAGGAGAGCTCGGAGATGTGGATCAGACCGTCTATCCCGTCGAGGTCCACGAAGGCCCCGAAGTCCACCAGGTTCGAGACGGTGCCCTTGACGATGTCGCCCTCGTTGAGGGAGTTGAGGATCCGCTCGCGCTCCTCCTTGCGCTCCTCCTCGAGCACCGCCCGGCGGGAGAGCACCACGTTGTTGCGGCTGCGGTTGAGCTCTATGACCTTGCACTCCAGCCGCCGCCCGAGGTACTCCTCCAGGTTCCTCACCCGCCGGATGTCGACGAGGCTCGCCGGCAAAAAGCCCCGCAGGCCGATGTCCAGTATAAGGCCGCCCTTGACCACCTCGATGACCGGGCCCTCGACGTTGCGCTGCTCCCGGTAGGCCTCCTCTATCTTGTTCCAGGCCCGCTCGAAGGCGGCCCGCTTGGCCGAGAGGATGAGGCGGCCGTCGGCGTCCTCCTTCTGGAGGACCAGCGCCTCTATCCGCTGGCCCAGCTCCACCACGTCCTTGGGGTCCGCTCCCTTGCGGATGGTCAGCTCGTTCGCCGGGATCAGACCCTCCGACTTGTAGCCTATGTCGACGAGGACCTCGTCCTTGTCTATCCGGACGACCTCGCCCTCGACGATGTCGCCGTCCTGGAAGTCGATCAGGACGCTCTCGTCTACCGGGACTATCTCCCCGTTCTCCTCGCGGAAGAAGTCCCTCATGCTCTGCTCGTGTGAGACCCTATTTGAAGTTTCCGTCATGTACCGCTCTTGCTTTCCTTCCACATCTCGCTTGCAACAACCGATTATAACAGGAGCCAACCGGGCTAATCGGCCACAGATTCGTTATTTTACCCGCCGTCAAGCGGTTTGACACGCCCCCACCTCTCGCCGGCCTTTATCTCCACCTCAAGCGGCGGGTCGAGGTCGTAGGCGGCGACCATCCTCTCGGCGGCGAGCGCCGCGACCTCCTCCACCCTGTCGCGGTCCACGTCGAAGACGAGCTCGTCGTGGACCTGCATGAGCATATCGGCCCCTAGGGGCTTGAGGCGGGGTGCGAGGTCCACCATGGCCACCTTGATGATGTCGGCGGCGCTGCCCTGCACCCGGGCGTTGAAGGCGATCCTCTCCCCGAGCTTCCGGACGTTCTTGTTCTTGTTCCGCAGCTCGGGCACGTAGCGCCGCCGCCCGAAGAGGGTGGTCGCGTAGCCGAGCTCCTCGGCCTCGGCGAGGCTCTTGCGGATAAACTCCGTCACCCTGGGGTGGCGCTCGAAGTAGCGCTGGATGTAGAGCTCGGCCTCCGCGGGATGGACGTTGCCCAGCCGGGTGGCGAGCCCGTAGCCGGAGATACCGTACAGGATGCCGAAGTTCACCATCTTGGCCCGGCGCCGCAGCTCGGGGGTCACGCTCTCCGGCCGGACGTCGAAGACCTCGGCGGCGGTGCGGGTGTGTATGTCCTCGCCGTTCCTGAAGGCCTCGACCAGGGCGGGCTCGCGGCTCATGTGGGCCAGGATCCTGAGCTCTATCTGCGAGTAGTCGGCGACCACCAGCAGCCGCCCCGGGGAGGCGGTGAATGCGTCCCGGATGCGCATACCGGTCTCGGTGCGCACCGGGATGTTCTGCAGGTTGGGCGAGTCGCTGGAGATCCGGCCCGTCGCCGTGGTGGTCTGGTTGAGGGTGGTGTGGATCCTGCCGTCCTCCCCGATAAGCTTGAGCAGCCCGTCTACGTAGGTGCCCTTGAGCTTGGCCATCTCGCGCCAGGCGATGATCTTCTCGGCTATGGGGTGCTCGATGGCGAGCTGCTGCAGGACCTTGGCGTCGGTGGAGTATCCGGTCTTGGTCCGGCGCACCGGGGGCAGGCTGAGCTCCTCAAAGAGCACCTCGGAGAGCTGCTTGGGAGATCCTATGTTGAACGGGTGGCCGACGTCCTCGAAGATCTCCTCCTCCAGCCGGGCGATGCGCCGCTCTATCTCCCGCCCCACCTCCTCCAGCGT
>JADDKG010000322.1 GCA_020253895.1 Rubrobacter sp. | reverse complement strand
CTACGACATCCTGGGGCTCGAGGACATCTTCCCGGGAAAGGAGCTCACCGTCCGGGCCACCTCGGACGATGGGCGGACGAAAGAGTTCGGGGTCCGGGCCCGGGTGGACTCGCCGGTCGAGGTGGAGTACCTGAGAAACGGCGGCATCCTGCAAACGGTGCTGCGCCAGCTCCTGAAGGAAGGCCCCTCCGCCTGAGATGGCGCAACACCGGGTCGTGGTAACCCGCAGGATCCCCGAGGCCGGGCTCGTCCCCCTCGGGGATCCGCTGCAGGTGGTGGTGCTGGGTGAGGACCCCCCTCCCCGCGAGAAGCTCCTCGCAGCCGTGCGCGGGGCCTCCGGGATCCTCTCCACGGTCACCGAGAGGATCGACGCGGAGGTGCTCGACGCCGCGGGGGAGCGGCTGAAGGTCGTCGCCAACATGGCGGTGGGCTACGACAACGTGGACGTGGCGGCCGCGACCGCCCGGGGCGTGGTGGTCACCAACACCCCCGGTGTCCTGGACGAGACCACGGCGGACACGGCCTTTATGCTGCTCATGGCCGCCGCCCGGCGGCTGGGGGAGGCAGAGCGCCTGGTCCGCTCGGGCCGGTGGGGCGGCTGGGGGCCGGAGCAGCTGACGGGCCCCGACGTGTGGGGGAAGACGCTCGGGATAGTTGGCCTCGGGCGGATAGGCCGGGCGGTGGCCCGGCGGGCGCTGGGGTTCGGCATGAGGATCCTCTACACCTCCCGCTCCCGCAAGGAGGACGCCGAGCGCGAGCTGGGGGCCCGCAGGGTGGGGCTGGAGGAGCTGCTGCGCGGGAGCGACTTCGTCTCCCTGCACGTCCCCCTCACCCCGCAGACCCACCACCTGATAGGGGAGCGCGAGCTCTCCCTCATGAAGCCCACCGCCGTGCTGGTGAACACCGCCCGCGGATCCGTCGTAGACGAAGCGGCGCTGGCGGACGCCCTGGCTGAAAGACGGATCTTTGCCGCCGGGCTCGACGTCTACGAGAGGGAGCCCCAGATCCACCCGAAGCTGCTGGAGCTGGAGAACGCCGTCCTCGCCCCCCACATCGGCAGCGCATCGATCGAGACCCGCAACAGGATGGCGGCGCTCGCCGCCGAGAACCTCCTCGCCGTCCTCTCCGGCCGCCGGCCCCCGAGCCCGGTCAACCCGGAGGTTCTCGACCGCCTCCCGCTTGACTAGCCGGCCGGCGTCCTCTACCATGGCCACTGGTACATACCAATTCGGGGAGGGGTTACCTTTTTTAGGTGCTATTGTATAGACGATAGCATAAGTGGGCCAGAGCTGCCCGGTTAGGCTATGCTTTTATTTTGAGGCGAAGGAGGCGCGAGATTGGCCGGCATAGACACCGAGAGCCCCGTTCCTAAGTACTACCAGCTCAAGGAGATCATCCGGGACATGATCGAGAAGGAGGAGCTCAGGGCTGGTCAGGCCATACCTTCGGAGCGGGAGTTCTGCGAGCGGTACGGCATAAGCCGGATGACCGCGCGCCAGGCGATCATGGAGCTGGTCAACGAGGGGTTGCTGTACCGGGAGCAGGGGCGGGGCACCTTTGTGGCGGAGAAGAAGCTCCAGCAGGAGGCGGCCCGGCTCACGAGCTTCACCCAGGACATGCGGGACCGGGGGATGCGGGCCTCCAGCCGAGTGCTGGAGATGGAGGTGGAGCCGGCGGGGCCGGTGGTGGCCCGGATGCTAGGGGTGGACCGGGGGACCCGGATCTTGCGCCTGCGGCGGGTGCGCGACGCCGACGGGGAGCCGATGGCGCTGGAGACCAGCCACCTGCTCTACGAGGTGGCGAAGGGGGTGCTGGACGCAGACCTTGCTTCGGGCTCGCTCTACGAGGAGCTGAGGAAGGCCGGGGTCAGGATCGCCCGGGCCGAGCAGAGCTACGAGGCGGGGCTGGTGAGCGAGGCCGAGGCCGGGCACCTCGGGGTGCCCGCGGGGAGCCCGGCGCTGCTCATAGAGCGGATCACCTTCGACGAGAACGACCGGCCCTTCGAGTACGTAAAGAGCACCTACCGGGCCGACCGCTACCGGGTCACGACCGTGCTGCACCCGTGAGGGCCGGGCGAAAGAGGGGGTCGTCTTGAGCCGGACAGAGAAGGTCGCCGTCGTCACCGGGGCCGCCCGCGGCATCGGCCGGAGGGTGGCTATCGAGCTTGCCGGGAGGGGCTACGCCGTGGCCGCCAACGACCTCGAGGCCCCGGAGGCCACGCTCGGGGAGCTGCGCCGGGCCGGGGCCGAGGCCCTCGCCCTCCCCGGCGACGTTGCGTCCGAGGCGGCGGTGCGGGGGATGGCCGCCGCGGTGCGGGAGGCTTTCGGGCGGGTGGACGTGCTGGTGAACAACGCCGGGATCAGCCTGATCAAACCCGCCGAGGCCACCACCCCGGCCGAGTGGCGGCGGGTGATGGAGGTGAACCTCACCGGTCCCTTCCTGATGTGCCGCTACTTCGGATGGGTGATGCTCGAGCAGCGCTCCGGGAGCATCGTGAACGTGAGCTCGGTCGCCGGCCTCCTCGGCATCTCCGACCGGGCCGCCTACAACGCCAGCAAGCACGGCCTCATCGGGCTCACCCGCACCCTGGCCGCCGAGTGGGGAGGCCGGGGGGTGAGGGTCAACGCCGTATGCCCCGGCTGGGTAAAGACGGAGATGGACCAGGAGGACCAGGCCGGTGGCGGCTACACCGACGCGGACATCACCGGCCGCACCCCCATGGGGCGCTTCGCCACCCCCGAGGACGTCGCCACCGCCGTCGTCTTCCTCGCCGACCCCGGACAGAGCGGCTACGTAAACGGGCACACCCTCTCGGTGGACGGCGGCTGGTACGCCGACGGGAGCTGGGAGAGCCTCCGGAGGAGGAAGCAGGCCCTTTGACTTCCCGCCGGAGCGGGGGTATCCTGCCCGCCTGAAGGAAGCGGGCGAGAGGGTCCAGGAAGTCGGTGAGAGTCCGGCACGGTCCCGCCACTGTGACCGGGGAGCGACCCCCAACCTGAGGATGCCACTGTCGCCTCGGGCGATGGGAAGGCCGGGGGAAGCGGGGATCCGGGAGTCAGGATACTGGCCCCTCGCCGGTAAAACCCCGACGCGGGGCGAGGACCCCGAAGGAGGTTTTGGGAAGGTGGAGTGGATCTCTACCGGCAGGACGCCGCTTATCGTCTGCGGCGCCCTCGCCGCCCTTGCGCTGGTCCTGTACGCGGTCCTCTTCGACAACGGGGCGTTGCTCTTGCCCCTGCTTGGCGAGGCCGCCCAGACCAAGAACTACCTGCACGAGCTGTTCCACGACGGGCGGCACGTGCTGGGCGTTCCCTGCCACTAGCGGGGGGACGGATGCTGGCCGTCTGCCTCCGCCGGGGCCTGGCCGCCGGGCTTGCGGCGGGCATCCTGGCCGGGCTGTTTGCCCTGGTCTTTGCAGAGCCCGCGATGGACCGCGCCATCGACCGCGAGGAGCATCACCACGGTGAGGTCTTCAGCCGCGCCCAGCAGAAAGGGGGCCTAATCCTGGCCACCGCGCTCTACGGGGCGTCGGCCGGGGGGATCTTCGGCCTTCTGGCGGCGCGCTTCGGGGAGAGGATGCCGGCCCGGTGCGAGCGGGGGAGGAGCCTCGCCCTCGCCGGGGCGCTCTTCGCCGGGGCGGTGCTGCTGCCGTTCCTGAAGTATCCGCCGGTGCCACCCGGGGGATCGGACCCCTCGACCCTCGCCGAGCGCACCGCCGCCTACCTGGCCCTGGTCGTCCTGGGGCCGCTCTCTGTAGCGGTGGCCTGGCGCCTCGGGGGGAGGCTGGCGGAGGGGGCGCTCCGGCTGCCGGCCGCCGCGCTGTCGCTCGCGGCTCTGTGGGGCCTGCTGCTCGTGGCCCTGCCCTCCTTCAGGGGCGGGGGCGGGCTGCCCGGAGGGCTCGTGTGGGAGTTCCGGATCGCCTCTCTCGCCACCCAGGCGGTGCTCTGGGGCGGGATCGGGCTGCTCTTCGGCCTCATGGGCGGCCGCGGGGAGGGGGCCCCCTCTTGAGCGGGGCGCTGCTCGTCGCCGGGACCCACTCCGACGCGGGAAAGAGCGTGGTGGTCGCCGGGATCTGCCGCTGGCTCGCCCGCGAAGGGGTGAGGGTGGCCCCGTTCAAGGCCCAGAACATGGCTCTCAACTCCTTTGTCACCCGGGAGGGTGACGAGATCGGGCGCGCCCAGGCCGCCCAGGCGGCCGCCGCGGGGATCGAGCCGGAGGCCGCGATGAACCCCATCCTGCTCAAGCCCTCCTCGGGCGGGAGCACCCAGGTCGTGGTGCTCGGGAAGCCGCACGCCACCGCCAGCGCGCGGGGCTACCAGCGCATGAAGCCGGAGCTTCTGCCGGTGGTGCTGGAGGCCCTGGAGGACCTCAGGCGACGCTTCGACGCTGTGATCTGCGAGGGTGCGGGGAGCCCCGCGGAGATAAACCTGCGCGAGGCCGATCTTGCCAACATGGGGCTCGCGCAGGCCGCAAACCTCCCGGTCGTCCTCGTGGGGGATATCGACCGGGGCGGGCTCTTCGCCTCCCTCTACGGGACGCTCGCCCTGCTCTCCCCGGAGGACCGGGCGCTCGTGCGCGGCTTTATCGTCAACAAGTTCCGCGGGGACCCCGCCGTCCTCGCCCCAGGGCTCGCCGACCTCAGCCGCCGCACCGGCCGGCCCTTCCTCGGGACGCTCCCCTACGCTCCTGGGATAGGGATAGACGGGGAGGACTCGCTCGCGCTCAGGGAGGCGGGCGTGGGGGAGGCCGGCGGGGACGTGCTGCGGGTCGCGGTGGTGCGGCTGGGGAGGATGAGCAACTTCACCGACTTCGACCCGCTGCTGTGCGAGCCGCGGGTGGCGCTGCGCTTTACCCGCTCCGCGGCCGAGGTCCTCGCCGCGGACCTGGCCATCCTGCCGGGGACCAAGGCCACCGTGGAGGATCTCTCCGGCCTGCGGGAGGCGGGGCTCGACCGGGCCCTCGCCGCCCGCGCCCGCAGGAACCTCCCCACCCTGGGGATCTGCGGCGGCTACCAGATGCTCGGGCGCCGGATCGTGGACGGGGTTGAGGGGGAGGAGCCCGAGGCCGAGGGGCTGGGGCTCCTCCCGGTGGAGACGGTCTTCGAGCCGGAGAAGGTCCTGGCCCGGCCCTCCGGCGTGGCCCCCGCCTTCGGCGGGGTCGGGGTTTCCGGGTACGAGATCCACCACGGCCGCACCTCGAGGTTCGGCGGGGAGCCGCTCTTCGTCTCGGACGGCGCCGGAGAGGGCTGCCGGGTAGGGGCGGTCCTGGGGACCTCCTGGCACGGTGTCCTCGAGTGCGACGGCTTCCGCCGGGTCCTGCTCCGCTGGGTGGCGGAGGAACGGGACCTGAGCTGGGAGCCCGGAGACTTCTCCTTCCCCGCCCTCCGCGAGGAGCGCCTGGAGTGCCTCGGGGACCTCGTCGCCGGGAACATCGACCGCGGGGCCCTGCTGCGCATCATGGAGGAGGCCGGAAGAAAGGAGGAGGCCGGTGCCCTCTACCCCTCGTGAGCGGATCGTCTTCCTGACAACCGCGGACACCGAGATCCTCGCCGCCGCCCGCGCCGCCGGCTCCCTCCCGGAGGGCTTCCCGGAGGTGCGGTGCGCGAACCCCTCCAGGATGGAGGACCCGGCGCCGGAGATCGAGGGGCTGCTCTTTGGGGCCCGGGCGGTCGTCGTCCGGCTGCTCGGGGGGCGTCGGGCCTGGCCGCAGGGCTTCGAGCTGCTGCGCGCCCGGTGCCGCAGCCTCGGCATCCCGCTGCTCGCCCTCGGCGGGGAGTCGGTGCCCGACGCCGAGCTTGTCTCCCTCTCCACCGCTCCCCGGGGCGCGGTGGCCCAGGCCTTCGAGTACCTGCGCCACGGCGGGGTGAGAAACACCGCGAACCTCCTCCGCTTTCTGGCCGACACCCTGCTCATGGAGGGCTACGGCTTCGATCCTCCGGAGCCCGTGCCGGAGGCCGGCATCTACCGCCCGGAGGGGCTCTCCCCCCGACCGGGGGCCCCCACCGTCGGGGTCGTCTTCTACCGGGCGCACCTTCTGTCCGGCAACACCGCCTTCGTGGACGGGCTCTGCCGGGCCCTTGCGGAGGCCGGGGCGGACCCCCTGCCCGTCTACTGCTACTCCCTGCGGGGGGAGGGGGAGGAGAGAGCCCTCCGGCTGCTTGAGGGGAGGGTGGATGCCCTGGTGGTCACCGTGCTCGCCAGCGGGGGCTCGGGGGCCGCTGATGCCGTGCGGGAGGGGGCCCCCGAGGACTGGCTGGAGTGGGAGGTGCCGTCGCTGGAGAGGCTCGACGTACCGGTGGTGCAGGGGATCTGCGCCACCTCCTCCCGGAGCGACTGGGAGGAATCCGCGACCGGGCTCTCCCCGCTGGACGTGGCCTGGCAGGTGGCGATCCCCGAGTTCGACGGGAGGATCATCTCCGTCCCCTTCTCCTTCAAGGATGTCGTGGAGGAGGGTTCCCCCGTCGGCGCGCCGCTCACCGTCTACCGGGCCGACCCCGAGAGGACCCGGAGGGTCGCCGGGATCGCCGCCCGCCTCGCCCGGCTGAGGCGCAAGCCCAACGAACAGAAGAAGGTCGCCATCCTCCTCTCCAACTACCCCACCAAGCACTCCCGGGTTGGAAACGCCGTCGGGCTCGACACCCCGAAGAGCGCGGTGCGCCTGCTCCGGCGGCTCTCCGAGGCCGGATACCGGGTGGAGGGGGCCCCGGAGGAGGGGGACGCCCTGATCCACGCGCTCATAGAGGCCGGCGGGCACGCCCAGGAGTTCCTCACCCAGGAGCAGCTCCGCAACGCCGCGGGCAGGGTGGAGGCCTCCCGCTACGCGGGGTGGTTCCGGAGGCTCCCGGAGGAGCTGCGGCGGAGGGTCGAGGAGCACTGGGGGCCTCCCCCCGGCAGCCTCTACGTGGAGGATGGCGGGATCTCGGTGGCCGGGCTGCGCTTCGGGAACG
>JADDKG010000321.1 GCA_020253895.1 Rubrobacter sp. | reverse complement strand
GAGATCCTGGAGGTGCCCGAGATCCCGCGCACCCTCAACGGCAAGAAGCTGGAGGTTCCGGTGAAGAAGATCCTCTCCGGAACCCCACCCGAAAAGGCCGCAAGCCGCGACTCACTCTCCAACCCGCGGGCGCTTGATCCGTTTATCGAGCTGGCCAGGAAGCTCGGTGTTCGCTAGAAGCTTGGGTGTAAGACCGGGGCCCGGAGGAGGTGGATCTCTGTTCGTCTGGAGCGACGACGCTTTCAGAGAAGCTCTCTGGCCCCGGGAGCGAGGAAAGGAGGCCCGCATCGAGGAGCATCGTTGATGCTTAGCGTTTCTGTAGGGAGGTTCCTGGGCTCTTCGCCCTAGGACCCTGGGTGATAGGAGGAGCGAGTGGAGAGCATGGAGAGGCTAGGCGGCGAGGATCAGGGCCAGATCTCCGACATAAAAAAGGTTGCCGCGGCAAGCTTTATCGGTACGACGATCGAGTGGTACGACTTCTTTATCTACGGGACAGCGGCGGCGCTCGTCTTCCCAACCCTGTTCTTTCCGGAGCAGACGCCGTTTATAGGGGCGCTGCTCTCGTTTGCGACCTTCGGGGTGGGCTTCTTCGCCCGGCCCGTAGGAGGGGCCATCTTCGGCCACTACGGGGACAAGATCGGGCGCAAGTCCATGCTTGTTGTCACGCTGACGATGATGGGGATCGCGACGTTCATCATCGGCATTCTGCCCACCTACGACCAGATCGGGGTGCTCGCCCCGCTCATCCTGACCCTCATGCGCTTTATCCAGGGTCTTGGTGTGGGGGGCGAGTGGGGCGGTGCGGTCCTTATGGCCGTCGAGCATGCCCCGAGGGGGAGGCGGGGCTTCTACGGCAGCTGGCCGCAGATGGGCGTGCCCGCTGGCCTGATCCTCTCGAACTCCTTCTTCCTCCTGCTGGCCTTCCTCCCGGACCAGGCCTTCCTCGCCTGGGGCTGGAGGATACCGTTTATCCTGAGCATCCTGCTTGTTGCCGTGGGCCTGTTTATCCGGCTCAAGATCATGGAGAGCCCTGGCTTTATGCGGGTGAAGGAGAGCGGCACCGAGGCGAGGATGCCCATACTGGACGTGCTCAAGCAGTACCCGAAGCAGATAGCCCTGGCCGCGGGCGCGTTCATCATCATCAACTCCTACTTCTACATCCTCGTCTCCTACATCATCGCCTATGCTACCTCCGAGTCAGTCGGCTTCTCGCGCGGCACGGTCATAGGGATACTCCTCTTCTCGAGCGTCGTGACGTTCTTCACGATACCCCTCTTCGGCGCCCTCTCGGACCGCGTGGGGCGCAGGACTCTGTATCTGATCGGCACGGTCGGGATGGGAGCCTCGGCCTTTCCCCTGTTTTGGGCCGTAGATAGCGGCTCGACCTTCCTATTCCTCCTGATGCACACCCTGGCCCTGGGCGGCTTTCTGGCCATGGGCTACGGGCCGCAGGCCTCCCTCTACGCGGAGCTCTTCGCCACCCGCCTGCGTTACTCGGGGGCCTCGCTCGGCTACCAGGGAGGGGCGATCTTCGGCGGCGCGCTCGCCCCGATCATTGCCGTCTCCCTTCTCGAGGCGACCGGGACCTCGCTCTCGATCTCCATCTACATCGCCTCTATGGCCGTCCTCTCCTTTATCTGCATGTTCCTGCTCACGGAGACCTACCAGACGGACATAGACGCGGACGTGGCCGGGGAGAGGCGGAGTACCGTCGAGCCCGAGGCTACCTGAGGGTCAATCCGCCGGGTTCTCGCGCCCCCCGCCTTCTGCGGGGGGCGCTTCTTTGGTTAGAGCCTTCTGGCAGAATAGGCGGTGGGAAACCCGAGAACGCGGGAACGGAGGAATAGATGCCCGAGACGATAATCTTCGAGAAGAGCGGGGGCGTGGCGACCATCGCCCTCAACCGCCCGCAGCGCCTGAACGCCTTCAACGGGGCGATGCACGAGGAGCTTCGAGCTGCGCTCGAGGAGGCCGCTGCCGACGGAGAGGTCCGGTGCCTCATCCTGCGCGGTGAGGGCAAGGGCTTCTCGGCGGGGGCCGACCTGCTGAGCGAGGACCTGAGCCGCGAGAAAGATGGCGAGCAGCCGGACCTCGGGGAGTACCTCCGCAGGACCTACAGCCGGACGGTCAGAAAGATGGTCGGCATGGAGAAGCCGATCGTCGGGGCCCTTCATGGCCCGGTCTACGGGGCGGGCCTCGGCATAGCGCTCGCCTGTGACCTGCGGGTCGCCGCCGAGAGCGCCAGGTTCTCGGCGGCCTTTATAAGGATCGGGCTTATGCCCGACGCCGGGGTCTCGTTCTTCCTGCCGCGTGTGGTGGGGCTCGGACGGGCGATGGAGATGAGCATGCTCGGCGACCCGGTCGACGCGGGGGAGGCCCATCGCATCGGGCTCGCGAACAAGGTCGTGCCCGACGGGATGCTCCTCGAGGAGGCGCAGGCTCTCGCCCGGAGGCTCGCCTCCCTCCCGACAAAGGCGCTCGGGCAGATCAAAGCCTCTCTCTACGCCAGCTTCGAGAGCAACCTCGGGACCGCCCTGGAGCGGGAGGCGGAGGGCCAGTCCATCTGCGGCCGCACCGAGGACCACCGCGAGGGGGTCGCCGCCTTCTTTGAGCGGCGCGAGCCCCGGTTCTCCGGCCGCTAGGAGGGGGTGGTACCGGCGGTCTCCCGGACGGGCAGCGGGTCGAAGAGCCGCTTCGGGTTCTCGACAAAGATGGTCTCTATCTGCTCCTCGGTGACCCCTGCCTGACGCAGCTTCGGGACGACGTTCTCGAAGAGGTGGCCTATGTGCCAGTTGGCCAGCAGCTTCTGCAGCTGATCTGGCAGCCGCAGCGGCCGCCCGAGCCACAGGTTCACCGTATCGTGGGAGAGCAGGAGGCGCTCGGTATAGCCCATCCCCAAGAGCCCTATAAGGCAGGCGGTCCGCGCCTCGTCCATCGGGGCGCCGACTATGCCCTGAACCCCAAAGCGGTCAAAGGCTATGTTCACCCCGTGTGCCAGGGTGTTCATGTGGTAGACGACGTCGGTGTTGCCGTCCATGTGCCCGATCTGGCACCTGCGCGGGTCTGCCCCCTCGGAGACGAGCAGCTCGGCCTGCTCGGGGCCCATGGTTCCCTCCTGGGTGTGTGTGATGATGGGGGTGCCGGTCTCGCGCTGGGCCCGGGCCCCGCACCGGAAGAACATCGCCTCGTAGTCCGTGATCTCGTCCTTGCTGGAGGCGAGCTTTATCACGCCGGCCTTTATGCCGGTGCCCGCTATCCCCTCGGTGATCTCCCTGGAGAACATCTCGTAGATCTCCTCCTCCGCCGTCCCTAGGGCCCGGCGGAAGTTGAAGTACGCAGGAGCTCCTTCGCCCTCGTAGTAGTAGCCGGTGGAGCAGATGATCTGGATCTCGGCCCGCTCCGAGATCTCGCGCAGAACCTCCACGTTGCGTCCGCACTCGTTGGGGGTGGCGTCGATGATGGTCTTCACCCCGTGTGCCTTGGCCCTCTCGGCGGTCGCAAGCCCTACCCGGATGGCCTCCTCCCGGTCGAAGGGACCGAGGGTGACGTCGCCCTGGTAGCCGGGGTAACCGAACATGAAGTGCTCATGCACCAGCGTTTTCCCGAGGTCCTCCGACGAGATAGGCCCCGTGACCGTGTTGACCGTTGCCGCCATGCCTCCTCCTTTTCCCAAAAGGGTTCCTCTTCCACCCAGGGCGCGATTCTGGCACATCAGGCGGAGCCGGGCAAGGAACCCGGGCGGTTGTCTGCAGGCTAGGCGGCGGCTACCATCCTCAGGGAAACCCGGGAGGGAGAGGCGAAAGGAGAGAACGGTTATGCCCGACGCCCACCTTGAGTTCTGGCCGCCGCGGATGCCCACATCGCTTCCGCTGCCCACAACCAGCATCCCCCACAACCTGGAGGTCTCCGCCCGGCGCTACCCCGGCCGACCGGCGATCGTCTACTACGGGGCGGAGATCACCTACCGCCGGCTTCTCGAGGAGTCCCGGCTGCTCGCCGGTTACCTGCAGCGCAAGGCCGGGCTCTCACGGGGGGACAGGGTGCTTCTTTACATGCAGAACAGCCCGCAGTTCGTCGTCTCCTACTACGCGGCGCTGATGTGTGGCGGGGTGGTGGTGCCGGCCAACCCCATGCTCCTGACCGAGGAACTGGAGCACTACGTCGGGGATAGCGGCGCCCGGCTGGCCCTCGTCGGGCAGGAGCTCCTGCCCCGGCTGCTGCCGCTCGCCGGGAAGGACGGCCTGGAGCGGATGGTCGTCGCGGCCTACTCGGACTACCTGCCCCCGGAGCCCGAGGTTCCGGTGCCCGCGGAGGCCGCCGCCCCGCGGGAGGATGTCCGGGAGGAGGGTGTCGTCCTCTGGGAGGACGCCCTCCGGGAGGGGACGCCCCCTGGAGAGGTCGGGTCTGGTCCGGACGATGTCGCCCTCCTTCCGTACACCTCGGGGACGACCGGCAGGCCCAAAGGTTGCGTCCACACCCACCGCACCGTGCAGGCTACCCTGGTCGGGGCCGGTCTCTGGGTCAACCTCAACCCAGCCTCCGTCGCCCTCGCCACGCTGCCCCTCTTCCACGTGACCGGTATGCAGCATAGCATGAACGCCCCGATCTACTACGGCGGAACCATCGTGCTCATGACCCGGTGGGACCGGTAGGCCGCCGCCCGCCTGATAGAGCGCCGCCGGTGCACCCACTGGACCAACATCAGCACCATGGTGGTGGACTTCCTCTCGGCGAAAGGCGTGGAGGCTGCGGATCTCTCCTCGCTGGTGTGCGTGGGCGGCGGAGGGGCGCCGCTACCCGAGGCGGTGGGCGAGAGGCTCCACAGGCTCACCGGGCTGCGCTATATGGAGGGCTACGGGCTCTCCGAGACCGTCTCCCAGACCCATATGAACCCGCCCGACCGGCCAAAGCTGCGGTGTCTAGGCGTCCCTTCCTTCGACGTGGACGCCCGCGTTGTAGACCCGGATACGCTGGCGGAGCTGGGACCCGGCGAGCAGGGCGAGATCGTGGTCTCCGGCCCGCAGGTCATGCGTGGTTACTGGCGCAGGCCCGACGCCGACGCGGAGGTCTTCTTCGAGCGGGACGGTCGGCGCTTTCTGCGGACCGGGGATCTCGGTCTCTACGACCGGGAGGGCTATTTCTTTATGGTCGACCGCATAAAGCGGATGATCAACGCGGGCGGCTACAAGGTTTGGCCCGCCGAGGTGGAGGCGGTGCTCTACAGGCACCCGGCCGTCCGGGAGGTCTGCGTGATCCGCTCCCCCGACCCCCGGCGCGGCGAGACGGTCAAGGCCGTCGTGGTTCCGGCCGGCGGCCGGCAAGAGGCCTCTGCGGAGGAGATCATCGCCTGGGCCCGGGAACGGCTCGCCGCATACAAGTGCCCCCGGATCGTGGAGTTCGTCGAGGAGCTCCCGAAGAGCGGGAGCGGAAAGATCCTCTGGCGCGAGCTTGAAGAGCGCGAGGCCCAGCGGTCACTCCGGGGCTGAGGCCGCCTCCCGTACCTGCGGCCCGGCCGGGCGGTTTGTATGATGTTCTCTGCCGGGTATCCCGGAAGGAAGAAGTGCGCGTGCGGAAAAGAGCGGGGAGGAGCCATGCAGCGGCTTAGGGTGCTGATGACACGGCAGGAGATCGTCCCCGAGCGCCTGCCGGGCGCCACCGCCGTCGTGGTGGACACCCTGCTGGCGACCACGACCCTGCTGGCCATCCTGGAGAACGGGGCCCGGCGGGTCTTCCCGGCCGAGAGCCCGGGAGCCGCTGCCGAGCTCTGCTCCCGGCTGGACGGCGGGGTCCTGCGGGGCGGGGAGCAGGGCGCCGAGAGGATAGAGGGCTACGACCTCGGCCCTTACCCGTGCGAGTACCCGCCGGAGGTCGTCTCGGGCAGGGACGTGGTCTTCGTGACCACCAACGGCACCCGCGCCATAGCCGACGCCGCCCCGGCGGATCGGGTGCTTGTGGGCTGCCCCCGCAACGCCCCGGCCGTGGCCCGCCACCTGGAGGAGTCGGGCACCGGCTCGGTCTACCTGGTCTGCGCCGGGTCCGGGGGGCGCTTCTCGCTGGAGGACTTCCTCGGGGCCGCCCTCATCGTGGGCCACATGGACGCCGGCTCCTGGCTTCTCAACGACGCCGCCTGGCTGGCGCTGGACTTCGCCCGCCGGCTAGATGACCCGCTTGCGGTCCTGCGCAGCGGGCGCACGGGCCGGTGGTTCGCCGAGAACGGGCACCTCGACACCCTGCGCTTCGTCGCCGAGGTGGGTGCGAGCGGGCTGGTGCCGGAGGTCCGGGACGGGAGGCTGCTTGCCGCCGGGGGCGCGGAGGTTTCGGCCCGGTGAGCGGGGCCTCGGGTTTTGCCGGGTTCGCGAGAGTGAGGAGGAGCGATGACCGACACCATACCGGTTCGTGAGGGAGAGGAGCTCGACGCGGCGGCTGTCGAGCGGGTGCTGCGGGAGCGGATCGAAGGTCTGCCGGAGGGCCATCTCGAGATCCGGCAGTTCCCCTCCGGGGCCTCCAACCTCACCTACCTCCTCCGGATAGACGGCTGGGAGGGGGTGCTCCGGCGGCCCCCCTTCGGGCCCGTGCCCCCGAAGGCCCACGACATGCGCCGCGAGTCGCACATCCTGGAGCGGCTCCACCGGGTCTACCCGCTCGCCCCGCGGCCCTACTTCTTCTGCGATGACGAGTCGGTCATCGGGGCTCCCTTCTACGTCATGGAGCGGCGGCGGGGGGTGGTGGTGGACGACGCCTTCCCTAAGGGGGTTGAGCCCACCCCCGGGCTCTGCCGCGGGATCTCCCGGACCGTGGTGGACACCCTCGTCGAGCTCCACGCCGTGGACCCAGAGGAGGCCGGGCTTTCGGACATCGGGAGGCCCGAGGGCTTTCTGGAGCGGCAGGTGGGAGGTTGGATCTCCCGCTGGGAGCGGGCCAAGACCGAGGAGGTGCCGGAGGCGGAGCCCCTCGCCCGCTGGCTCTCCTCCCGCATCCCTGAGAGCCCGCCGCCCACCATCATCCACAACGACTTCAAGCTCAACAACATGATCCTCGACCCCGGCGACCTCACCCGGGTGCGGGCGGTCCTCGACTGGGAGATGGCCACCGTGGGCGACCCCCTCTTCGACCTCGGCGTCTCGCTCTCCTACTGGGCCCAGCACGACGACCCGCCCGAGCTGCAGGCCGTCCTGCCCACCGTGACCTCCACCTCGCCCCACTTCATGACCCGCGCCCAGTTCATCGAGCGCTACGCGCAGAGAAGCGGCCGCGACCTCTCCGGGATGCGCTGGTACGTCATCTTCGGGTACTTCAAGCTCGCCGTGATCCTGCAGCAGATCTACTACCGCTGGCACAGGGGCCAGACCAGGGACCCCCGCTTCGCCGACTTCGACGAGCGGGTGAAAAACGTCCTCCGCCACGCCCACCGCCTCGTCCGGGAGGGCGGGGTCTAGTGCCCGGCGTGGTTGGCGTCCTGGGCACCGGCACCATGGGCGCCGGCATAGCCCAGGTGGCCGCCCAGGCGGGATACCGGGTGGTCGCCTGCGACGTCTCGGAGGAGGCCCTCGAGAGGGCGCGGCGCTACGTCCAGAGCGGGCTGGAGAGCTTTGCGAGGAAGGGTGTGATCTCCGGGGAACAGGCCGGCGCCGCCCTGGGGCGCATCCGCTGGACCACGAGGCTGGAGGAGATGGAGGGGGCCGAGGCCGCCATAGAGGCCATCGTCGAGCGCGTGGAGCCCAAGAAGGAGGCCCTCGCCGCCCTCGACGGGCTGCTGCCCGAGAGCTCGCTGCTGCTCACGAACACCTCCTCCATCTCCATCACCGAGCTGGCCTCCGCTACGGGCAGGCCCGACAAGGTCTGCGGGACCCACTTCTTCACCCCGCCACCGCTACGCGAGGCGGTGGAGGTCGTCCGGGGCGAGGACACCTCCGGCGAGACGGTGCGGCGGGTGCGGGAGCTCATCTCCTCCTTCGGCAAGCTGCCCGTGGTGGTTGGGAAGGACGTGCCCGGCTTCGTGGCGAACAGGCTGCTCATGCCGATGCTCCTCGAGGCCGTGCGGCTGCTGGAGGAAGGCGTGGCGGGCAAGGAGGAGATCGACCGGCTCGCCACCAGGGGCCTCGGGTTCCCCCTCGGCCCCTTCCAGCTCGCCGACCTCATCGGGCTGGACGTAGCCCTGGACGTCATCTCCTACGTCCACCGCGAGCTCGGCGAGCCCTACTACGCCCCGCCGCGCCTCCTGAAGAACAGGGTCCGCTCGGGCCGGCTGGGCCGGAAGAGCGGCGAGGGCTTCTACCCGCACGGCGGGGACCGGTGAGGGGGCGGGGATGGGGAGGGTAGAGGGCCGGGTGGCCCTCGTCACCGGGGCCGGGAGGGGCATCGGGCGGGCCGTCGCCGGGCGGCTCGCCCGCGAGGGAGCGCGGGTCTGCCTCGCCGACGTGGACGCCGGGGTGGCCTCCGCGGCCGCCGCGCAGCTGGTGGACGAGGGGCTCGACGCCTTCGCTGCCCGGATGGACGTCACCGCCCGCACCGAGGTCGAGGCGGTCGTGGGGCAGACCGTGGAGCGCTACGGGCGGCTGGACATCCTGGTCAACAACGCCGGCATCGTCCGCGACAACCTCCTCTTCCGGATGACCGACGAGGAGTGGCGGCAGGTCCTGAACGTCCACCTCACCGGGGCCTTCTTCTGCTCCCGGGCGGCCCAGCGGCCCATGGTCCAGAACGGCTACGGCAGGATAGTCAGCGTCTCCTCCCTTAGCGCCCTGGGCAACCGGGGGCAGGCCAACTACGCGGCGGCCAAGGCGGGCATCATAGGCTTCACCCGGACCCTCGCCCTGGAGCTCGGACCCTACGGGGTGACCGCCAACGCCGTGGCCCCGGGCTTTATCGAGACGGAGATGACCCGGGCCACCGCCGAGCGGCTGGGGGTGGACTTCGAGGAGTTCGCCGCCCGGCGGGCGGAGGAGATCCCGGTGCGCAGGACGGGACGGCCGGAGGACGTGGCCGCCGCGATACTGTTTCTGGCCTCCGAGGAGGCGGGCTTTGTGAACGGTCAGGTGCTCTACGTGACGGGCGGGCCGGCCGGGTGAGCCACCCGCCGGCCAGCTCTGGAAGGAGGTGGCGGATGAAGGAAGGCAACGGCGGGCTCAGCGCGGAGCAGCTCTCCGCCCTGTCCCGGCACTTCGAGGAGGACATAACCTTCTCCCGGCACATGGGGGCCAGGGTGGAGGACGTCGAGCCAGGGAGGGCCACCCTGTACATCGACGTCGAGGAGTTCCACATGAACGGGGCGGGCTCGCTCCACGGCGGGGTCTACGCCTCGCTCATAGACAACGCCATGGGGCTCGCCCTCATCGCGCTAGTCGGGGTGCGGACCGCCACCGTCAACCTCAACGTGCACTTTCTGGGACCGGTGAGGGAGGGTAGGATCACCTGCACCGCCGAGGTGGTGCACCGCTCCCGGCGGCTGGCGACCCTCGAGGCCCGGGTGCACAACGGAGATGGGGACCTCGTGGCCCTCGGCACCGGAACCTTCCGGGTCTTCGAGCAGCGCGGCAACCCGCTGGTGTAGAGGAGGTATTGCGCTCGTGGGCGTGTTGGATCTCTTTGATCTCGGGGGCAAGACCGCGATAGTGACCGGGGGCGGAAGGGGGCTCGGGCTCCACATGGCCGAGGCGCTCGCCGAGGCGGGAGCCCGCCTTGCGATCTGCTCCCGCCGCAAGGAGCAGCTCGAGGAGGCGAGAGAGCACCTGGAGCGAGCGGGTGGCCG
>JADDKG010000320.1 GCA_020253895.1 Rubrobacter sp. | reverse complement strand
TGGACGGCAGGAGCCTGGAGGAGATAGACCTCCCGGTGGAGACCGGGATGCGCCCCATAGCCATCCGCTCGGGGGACGAGTGGCACTTCGACCCCGACCCGGAGCAGGTGCTCCGGGCGGGCGACGTGCTCTTCCTGCAGGGCCCGCCGGAGGGGGTGGCGGAGCTGCGCGAGCTCGCCGGCGCCCCCCCGCTGCGGCGCCCGGAGCCCGCCGGTCCGGCCGGGCCGCTCTCCGAGCTGGAGCGGGCGGTGGACATCCTGATCGAGATGAAGAACATCTCCGAGGTGGCGGTCGGGCTGGCCTACTCCGCCCTGCTCTACCGCGACGCCGTCTTGGCCCGCGAAGTGGTCGCCATCGAGGACGAGATGGACGAGATGCGCTACCGGCTGGAGCGGTGGGTGCTGCTTGCCGCCACCCACGTCGAGGATCCTCCAAGGCTGCGCGGGCTGCTGCACCTGGCCACCGCCTCCGAGACCATAGCCGACTGCGCAAAGGAGATGGTGTGGATGGTGGAGCAGGGCGAGGAGATACACCCCGTACTCTCAGCCGCGGTGGAGGAGTCCGACGAGATCGTGGTCAAACTGACGGTCGCCCCCGGATCGCGGGCCGACGGCGAGACGCTGCGCGCGCTGCACCTGGAGACCGAGACAGGGATGTTCCCCCTGGCGGTGAACCGCGGAGGACGCTGGACCTACCGCCCCCGGGACACCTTCAGGCTCAGGGGTGGCGACACGGTGCTCTTCACCGGCGTTCCCGAGGGCCTCGAGCCCCTCGCGGAGCTCTTCGGCCACGACCTGGAGGAGCTGGCGGAATAGCCGGTAGGGACAAAACCCGGGCCGGAGGGAGGTCTGGCTCTCCGCTCCTCTCCTTCTGGGCCCCGCTGGCGGGGCTCGGGGCTCTCATGCTCTGGGGGCTCGCCGCCGGGTTCTCGCGGCTGCCCTCCGGCCTGCGGGAGGAGTCCAACGACCTCGACCTCTACTACCGGACCGCGGAGGCGCTGCTGCGGGGAGAGGTCCCCTACCGGGACTTCTTTATCGAGTACCCGCCCGGCAGCCTGCCGGTCTTCGTTCCCCCGGCGCTACTCACCGACGGCCGCTTTGCCTACATAACGGCCTTCGCAACGGAGATGGCCCTGGCGCTGCTCGGCGCGCTGGTCCTCGTGGCGTTGGCGGCCCGCCGCCTGTACGGCCCGCGCGGCTGGCCGGTCCCCGCCGCGGCGTTCGCCCTCGGGGCGGTCCTGCTCTACCCGGTAGCCGTGACCCGGTACGACGCGGCGGTGGCGCTCGCGCTGGCGGCCGCGGTCCTCGGCGCGGCGCTCGGCGGTCGGTGGCTACACCTCGCCTACGGCGCCCTCGGGTTCGGGACGGCGGCAAAGCTCGTCCCGGCCCTGGCGGTCCCGCCGCTCGTCCTCGCCCGCAGGGAAGGGGCTCTACGGGGGATCGCGGTCTTCTCCACGGTGGCCGGGCTCTTTGTGATCCCAGCCCTGCTGCTCGGGGGAGGGCGCTTTCTGGAGAGCCTGGCCTACCACGCCCAGCGGGGGCTGCAGGTGGAGAGCACGGCCGCCTCGGTGCTGCTCTTCCTCGGAGGGGCCCGGGAGGTGACCTTCGCGTACGGGGCGTTCGAGGTGCGGGGCGGGTGGGCCGGTGAGGCCCTCGCGCTCACCACTCCCCTCACCGCCGCTCTCCTCGGGGTCACCGCGCTCGCCGCGTGGCGGGCCCGCCGGGGGGGTCCTCTCGGGGCGGGGGGGTTCGCCCGGTACGCGGCGGCCTTCGTCGTGGCCTTCATGCTCGGCTCCAAGGTGCTCTCGCCGCAGTACGTGATCTGGCTGCTCCCCCTCGTGCCGCTCGCCGCGGGCGGCCTAACGGGCGGGACGCTCTGCGCGGTGCTTCTCGCCGCCTGCTGGGCCACCACCCAGGTCTTCCCGGTTCACTACCAGGACCTCCTCTCCGGCGCCTCCCCGGGACCGGAGCTGCTCCTGCTGCGCAACGCGCTCCTCGCCGCTCTCTGGGCCCTCCTGCTGGCCCTCCCCCAGGAGGCCCCTGCCAAGGAGGCGGCGGGATGAAGCGGGCGGCCGCGCTACTACTCCTGTTGCTCGCGCTCCCGCTCCTCCTGTCCTCCGCCCCGGGGCCACAGACCAGCCGGGAGGAGGCGATCCGCAAGGCCGAGCTCGTCCCCCGCCTCGGGCACTACCTCGAGCAGCCAACCGTCGAGCCCTCGGCCAGCTACGACGCCTCCCGGGACGCGTGGCGGGTGGTCTTCGTGGAGCGGGCCTCCGGAGCGCTCGTCGCCACCGTCAGCGTGGACGACGACACCGGGCGGGTGCGCGACGTCCGGGTCTCGCCCCGGGCCGACGCCCTCACCTACCCCCAGCTCTCCGAGGAGGAGGCCATAAAGCTCGCCCGGGCGCAGGAGGAGGTCCGGGAGGAGCTCTCCAGGCACGGCCCCTACACCGTGGAGGCCGAGTACGAGAACGGGGAGTGGGTCGTCCACTTCTACGTGCGGGGGGAGGACCCGGTCGGGGGGGTGCCCGACGAGGACTCCGGCACCAAGGAGGTCGCCCGGGTCGGGATAGACGACTCCAGCTGGCAGATCAACTACGTCTACGTCGGGGACCAGGTGGGCTGGAACATGGCCCGCGGCATCCCCGGGGCCTACGGCAAGCAGGCCAACTACTGGTGGGTGTGGGGCCCGATGGCGCTCGTGTTCGCCCTGGTCTTCTTCCGGAACGACCGGGTGCTCTCGCTGCGCAACCTGGACATCGTGGCGCTGCTCGGGTTTCTGCTCTCCCACGCCTACTTCCGGGAGGGGATCGTCTACGAGGCGGTGCTGCTGTGGTACCCGCCGCTCATCTACCTCTTCCTGCGCACCCTGCTAATGGGCTTCGGCATCGGG
>JADDKG010000032.1 GCA_020253895.1 Rubrobacter sp. | reverse complement strand
TGGTGTTGGTGACGAACGAGGCGGCGGTGTTGAACGCCAGCTCGGGTGGTTGCGGCGGCAGCCCCAGCGGGTTCAAGGGCAGGAAGCTCTGCATCCTCAGAAGCAGATACCCCAGCAGCATGAACGCCGCGTTCGAGAGCACCAGAGCGAGGGCGTAACGCTTCCAGCCCATCTCCTCGTTCGGGTCTATCCCGAAGATCCGGTAGGTGAAGCGCTCGAACCAGAAGTGGCGCTCGCCGGAGAAGACGTAGCGGGCGAGGTAGGTCCCGAACAGGACCACCAGCGGGATCAGCGCCAGCAGGATCGCCACGTCCGCGAGTATGTTCAAAAACAAAGGCATGCGCCCTCCTTACAGACGGTCCAGGATCATCGCGTAGATCGCGAAGCCCCCGAAGCAGACGACTGTTACGACGACGTAGATCACGTCAATCACAGCAAAATCCTTTCTCTTTAGGACAGTCCCAGCACAACGAGCACCAGGTCTATGAGCTTGATGCCGATGAACGGAGCGATCACGCCCCCGACGCCGTAGATCAACAGGTTCCGCCTGAGCAGCGAACTCGCGCTCACCGGCCGGTAGCGCACGCCGCGCAAAGCCAGCGGGATGAGAAGCGGAATAATGATCGCGTTGAAGATCACCGCCGAGAGGATCGCGCTCTGCGGCGTCGCCAAACCCATGATGTTGAGCGCCGCAAGCTCCGGGTAGGGCACCACAAAAATCGCCGGGATGATCGCGAAGAACTTCGCCACGTCGTTGGCAACCGAGAAGGTCGTCAAAGCTCCTCGCGTTATGAGAAGCTGCTTGCCAATCTCGACCACCTCGATGAGCTTGGTCGGGTCGGAGTCGAGGTCGACCATGTTGCCGGCCTCCTTGGCCGCCTGGGTTCCCGAGTTCATCGCGAGGCCCACGTCGGCCTGGGCGAGCGCCGGGGCGTCGTTGGTCCCGTCGCCGGACATGGCGATGAGGTGCCCGTCTTGTTGCTCTTTGCGTACGAACTTCAGCTTGTCCTCGGGCGTGGCTTCGGCGATGAAGTCGTCGACCCCGGCCTCGTTGGCGATGTAGGAGGCGGTCTTGGGGTTATCCCCGGTGATCATGACGGTGCGGATGCCGGCGGTCCGCAGCCGATCGAAGCGCTCGCGCATCCCCGGCTTTATGATGTCCTCGAGCCGTATCACCCCGAGGATCCTGTGGTCTGCGCCCACGGCGAGCGGCGTACCCCCTTTTTCCGAGATACCATCCGCCACCCGCTGCAGATCCTCCGGCACCCCGCTACCTTTCCCGGCCCACTTCTTTACGGCGTCCACAGCCCCTTTGCGTATCTCGGTGCCATCGGGCAGGTCCACCCCGCTCATCCGGGTCTGGGCGCTGAACGGCACGAACTCCGCCCCTTCGGGGTTCTCGTGCTCTATACCCTGCTCCTCGGCGAGCTCCACGATGGAGCGCCCCTCCGGGGTCTGGTCCGAAAGGGAGGAGAGGTAGGCGGCGCAGCGCAACTCCTCCTCGGGCACGCCGTCGAGCGGGACGAAGGCGGTGGCCTTGCGGTTGCCGATGGTGACGGTCCCGGTCTTGTCCAGAAGCAGGGTGTCCACGTCGCCCGCCACCTCGACGGCCCGGCCGCTTTTCGCCAGTATGTTCGCACGCACCGCGCGGTCCATCCCGGCGATGCCGATGGCCGAGAGCAGGGCGCCGATGGTGGTGGGGATCAGGCAGACCAGAAGGGCGATGAGGGTAGCCGTGTCCACCGGTTCCCCGGTGTAGATGGAGAAGGGCAGCAGCGTCACGGTGACGATCAGGAAGATGGCGGTCAAAGCCGCGAGCAGGATCGTCAGCGCGATCTCGTTGGGCGTCTTCTGGCGGCTGGCGCCTTCGACGAGCGAGATCATGTGATCCAGAAAGCTCTCGCCGGGATCGCTCGTAACCTCGACCACGATCCGGTCGGAGAGCACGCGAGTTCCGCCGGTGACGGCGCTGCGATCGCCGCCGGCCTCCCGGATGACGGGCGCCGACTCACCCGTGATCGCCGACTCGTCCACGGAGGCTATGCCCTCGATGATCTCGCCGTCGGCGGGAATGATCTCGCCGGCCTCGACCACGAACCTGTCGCCCTTCGCCAGGTCGGTGCTGCTGACCTTCTCTTCTCTGCCGTTTACGATCTTCCTGGCGGGGGTGTCTGCGCGGGTCTTGCGCAGGGAGTCGGCCTGCGCACGCCCGCGGGCCTCGGCCAGCCCCTCGGCGAAGTTGGCGAACAGGACCGTTGCGAGCAGCCAGAAGAAGATCGCAGCGTTGTAGCCAGCCAGCGAGGGATCGGCGAAGAGGTAGTAGACGGTCAAGAAGCCGACGATGGCCGTCCCTACCTCCACCACGAACATGACGGGGTTCCTGACCAGGGTGCGGGGGTCGAGCTTCTTTAGGGACTCTATCGCCGCCTGGCGCGAGAGCTCTGGGTCGAAGACGCTCCTGGTCTGCGAGATGTTGCGGGGCCGCTCTTCGCGGGGTGTGTGCCGTCCTTCCATCTAGAACCTCCCCGGACGAACGATCACGTAAAGCAAGTAGGCCATAATGGCCAGCGAGATCAGGCCCAGCGTTAGGTTTCCGACCGTTTCCACTACGACTCCTCTCCTATGAAGGCCATCACGCTCAACGCATCCACCTCTGTCGAAGTACCTGCAGTCTTCTCACGTCCATCACCGGGATCTCCGTCCCCTCCCAGTCCACCGGCCCGCTGACCTCCACGTATTCCTCGACGTAATCCCCGAGCCGGTAGAGGTCGCTTCTGAGGCCCAGAACATACGATGCGGTCTCCTCCTCCAAAAGCCCGTACGCCGTTCCGCAGCGCGCGAGAAGATAGACCCACTCGACCCGCACGACGCCCCTCGCCCTCTCCCAGGGCTCTCCCCCGGCGGCCTTTTCATGGCTGCCGGACATGGCGTATCTCCCGCCTACCCGCGCCGGGCTCTTCGAGCACGATGACGTAGACCCATTCATCCCTCTCTATGGAGAGGCTCGAGTGAGCATGCAGGACGGCAGAGCCCGTAGCCTCCCCCACAATCCTTGCGATCTCCTTGCCCGAGGCATCGAAGAGGATCTCGCGCGATCTGCGTACGATTTCCGCTCCCCCTGGAACACCCAGAAGGCTTCGCTCAAAGACGGTCAGCACGCCACAGCTGCGTACCACGACGAGATCCTCGACCAGGTGGGTGTGTATGCGGTCGGGGCCCCTTCCGATCAGCCTGCGCTCGAAGGACATTACCCGGTCGCTGATCAGAGCCTCTACCCTGCTCTGTTTATGCGCCATATGTATCGCCGCCGCACCTCCTGCAATCCCGGATGCGGCAACGACAGAGGCCGGTGCCGCATCGCACCTCCACGTCTGTAGAGGGGTTGCAGACACCGGCCCCGCGCCCGCTGGCCGCCCCAGGTTACCCGAGGAGGCCGCAGAGGCTGGTCCGCGTGGAGCTGACCACCCCGCACCATCCAGACGGTCCCCGCTTCCACCGCAAAAACCGTTCCGAACGACGCAGGATGCCCTCTTTCTTCTACGCCTACGAGGTTAGCTGACGGGTTCGGGCCGAAAGAGTTAAGCCCTACACCAGCACTCAGACTGGTGATTCACCCCGGGACCATCAGGTCCTGTTGGGTCCCCCGCTCTCCGTCTCCGGAGACTCGGCGTTGGCAACTTATTCAATTGTCCATCGAGAATATACTCCTCGATCCGGCATGATGTCAAGGATCTCACGAGACAAGGTAACATCACGCACGGTACGATTCGTGGTGATACAGCCACGTAAAGCACTACCGCTTCGGGCGACGAGCCTGTGTTGGCCGCTTCCTTCCTAGCCCGGCACTTCTAAAGGGCCTCCCGGTCAGGAGGACCGAGGAAGCATGGCCCGCGGAGTATCTGGCGATTCACCGGATGTCTGAGAACACGTCGTCGGGAACGAGGCGACGCGAACACGTTCCCGACTCGAACCCACGCTTACAGAACAGGTGGCCTGCTTGGGGAGTCCCCGAGAGAAGAGAGGACGCGATTAGGTCCCTACATTGCGCCGGGTCGCGCTCCATTACTGGCGCGAAGATTCCGCGCCGCCTGTTACCTTACCAAGACGCGGCACGAGGCGGGGCTTTCCGCATCGGCAGAAGCGTGAGAAGATGCACGGGTCGTGAAAGAGTTGCTAGAAGCGATCTTCCTCGGGATAGTACAGGGGCTCACCGAGTTCCTGCCGGTCTCGAGCTCCGGGCACCTCCTGCTCGGCCAGTACTTCCTGGGGATGGACCAGGAGAGGTTCGGGCTCTCCTTCGACGCCGCCATACACACTGGGACGGTACTCGCCGTGGTCTGGTTCTTCCGGCGCGACCTGCTGGCTATGGCGCGGGCCTTCCTGCGGTCCTTGCCCCGCCCGGACTTCTCCGACATGGAGGTAAGGCTTGCGTACCTGGTCCTGATCGCTACCGTCCCGGCGGCCCTGATCGGCTTTTTCTTCGAGGACTTCTTCGCCACGGCGGTACGCAGCCCCTGGGTGGTGGTCTTCAACCTGGTCTTTGTGGGGATGCTGTTCCTCGTGGCCGAGGCCATAGGGCGCAAGAGCCGGACGATCTCGAAGATGGGCCCCTTCGGGGCCTTGGGCGTCGGACTCGCCCAGGCGTCGGCGCTGGTGCCAGGGGTGTCGCGCTCCGGGGCGACGATTACGCTGGGGTTGTTCTTGGGCTTGAGGCGAGAAGAGGCGGCCCGGTTTTCGTTCCTGATGAGCGTGCCGGTGACGGCAGCGGCGGCTGGCCTGAGCCTCGCTGAGGCCGCCGGGGAAGGCATGGACGCTCATGAGGCCCTGATGTTCCTGTCTGGCTCGGTTTCCTCGGCGGTGGTGGGCTACCTGGCGATCCGGTTCCTGTTGCGTTTTCTGGCCCGCCACTCCTTGCGCGTCTTCGCATACTACCGCTTCGGACTTGCCGCAGTGGTCGCCGTGGCGCTCCTGAGTGCCGGCTCCTGAAACCGAGTTGTCTTAGTTCGGAACGGGCGGTACACTTCCTTGGTTACGTTCTCCGGGCTGAAGGAGGTGAGTGGTTCGTGACTAACGAAGGGTTAGAGCACAGTAGTAACAGACCACTCGCCGCGAGCGCCCGGTAACCGGAACCTTTTCCGACGATCCTAATCGACCTCGCTGGCGAGTGGTCCGCGGCTGCTTGGCGGAACCGGCGTCTCACGCAAAGTACAAAGCGGGGTCTAAGGATGGTGATAGTGAACAACGCCGTCTACGTGGACGGGTACAAGAGCGTAGAGTCGAAGTCCCTCAAGGAGACCTACGAGCGCATCCGCAACCAGGACGGCCTGGCCTGGATCGACCTCTACAGGCCCACGGAGGAAGAGTTCACCTCAGTCGCGAAGGAGTTCAGGCTGCACGAGCTCGCGGTCGAGGACGCCATCCAGGCCCACCAGCGGCCCAAGATAGAACGCTACGGCGACACCCTGTTCGTGGTCTTAAGGCCAGCTAGGTACTTGGACGCGCCGGAGGAGGTGGAGTTCAGCGAGGTGCACGTGTTCGTGGGGGAAAACTTCGTGGTCA
>JADDKG010000319.1 GCA_020253895.1 Rubrobacter sp. | reverse complement strand
CGACTACCACCCCTACCCGCCGACCCCGTGGAACGCCTCCCCCACAGCCTCTTACGGGACGCCCGGTCCGTACGAGGACGCGGTGCAGGGCATGCCGATCTTCGAGGAGAACGGCCCCGAGAACTTCAAGGGCATAGACATCATGCGCGCCGTGCGCTCCTTCGACCCGTGCCTGCCCTGCGGGGTGCACATGTATTTGGGCAAGGGCAAGGTGCTCAAGAAGGTCCACTCCCCCCAGCTCGGCGGGGACGTGTAGGCGTAGGTTGTTCGCCGGGTGGGGCCCACCACGGGCGGGCCCCACCCTACCTGAAGAGGTAGAAGATGCTTCTGGACGAGAGAGAAGTGCACGAGCGGGTTGCCAGGATGGAGGCTCTGCTGGAGGAGATAGAGTCCCTTGATGACCCGAATGCCAGGGCCAGAACCGCGGAGGTCATGCAGGTCCTCCTGGAGCTCTACGGCGAGGGTCTGGCTCGCATGATGGAGGCTGTCGCGCGCAGAGACGAAGGGCTGCTCAATGCCTTCGCCGAAGACGAGCTGGTCTCGCACCTGTTGCTCTTGCACGGGCTACACCCGGTAAGCCTAGAGGCGCGGGTAGCGCAAGCTTTGGATGAGGTGCGCCCGTACCTCGAGTCCCACGGGGGGAACGTGGAGTTGCTGGGCGTGGAGAATGGCGTGGCGCGTCTGCGGCTGCAAGGGAGCTGCAGTGGCTGTCCGTCCTCGACCATGACGCTCAAGCTGGCTATCGAGGAGGCCATCCAGAAGGCCGCCCCTGATCTTGAAGGAATCGAGGCCGAGGGCGTGGCCGAATCCCAGCCGGCGCCGCCCCTCGTTGCCGGACCGACGTTGCAAAGAAAGAGGAAGCAGCCGGAGGAGAATGGGACCTCGTGGACGGTCGTGGGCGCGTTGCCGCAGCTCACCGGGAGCGGGCTGCTGCTCAAGGAGGTCTCTGGCGAGCCGGTGCTCTTCGTGAGGCTCGGAGGAGACTACTACGCGTACCACGACCTCTGCCCCGGCTGTGGGGCCTCACTAGAAGGAGGATATCTGGAAGCAGACGAGTTGGCCTGCCCGGGATGCGGGCGGCGCTACGACGTGCGCCGGGCCGGGAGGTGTCCGGAAGATCCGGAGCTGCACCTGGAGCCCATACCGCTGCTCGTGAACGAGGAAATCGTTGAGGAGAGACAGGGCCCCGGGCGGCGAAGCATGGTAAAGATCGCCCTGCCTAGCGCGGTGGGCTGAGAGACATATGGTCCAGCGAGATAACAGGAAGGCCTTCTCCACCTTCTCCTCGCTGCGCAGGTTCGCCGAAGAGGAGTCGGAGAAGGCGGCAAAGGCAGCGACGGAGGCCACCAAGGAGCGTTGCGACCTGTGCGGCGAGCTGATAGAGCCCGAGCACGCCCATCTTCTGGAGGTCTCCACGCGGGAGATATTGTGCGCCTGCCGGCCGTGCTCCATCCTCTTCGACAGCGACGCCGCGAGCGAGGGCCGTTACCGGCTTGTTCCTGATCGCCACCTCTTCCTTGAAGGCTTCGAGATGAGCGACGCGCAGTGGGAGAACTTGCGAGTCCCGGTGGACATGGCGTTCTTCTTCTATAGCACGCCCGCCGGGAGGGTGGTGGCGTTCTACCCGAGCCCGATGGGACCCACAGAGTCGCTCCTGAAACTGAACGCCTGGAAGGAACTCGAGGGCCGGAACCCGGTGTTGAAGGAGATGGAGCGGGACGTGGAGGCACTCCTGGTAAACAGGGTGCGGGAGGCGCGGGAGCACTACTTGGTCCCCATAGACGAGTGCTACGGCCTCGTGGGGCTCATCCGGACCAACTGGAGGGGCCTGAGCGGCGGCAGGGAGGTGTGGGAGGAGATAGCTAGGTTCTTCGAGAAGTTGCGGGAGCGATCCAGGACTGTTGCGAGAGAAGAAGTAGTGTAGGACACCGAGTAGAGGAGGCTGCGAGTGAGCAGCATAAAGCACAACCTGAGGGTGGGGAAGCCGGACGTAAAGCCGGACGCGCCCTCGCACGTGCCGGGGGTGGCCCAGGGCAACAAGCGCGGTGGCGTCGAGAAGGATCCTGGTCTCCGCCCGACCGGCGAGATAGGGGCAGGGCGCCCAACCATGAGGTCCCGGGCCCGGAAATCCACGGGCATCAACCCCGAGAGGAGGAACCCCATAGACCCTAACAGCCCGAACTTGCCACCGGCCTGAACGTGGCTGACCTGGATTTCGGGATAGAGGGTGTCGAGGTCCAAGAGTTCGCCGCCGTCCCCAGTCTGCTCTTCAAGCTGCGCGTCGAAAACCCGGAAGGGGAGCCCATCCGCTCCGTTGCTCTGGATACCCAGATCCGGATCGCGGCGACGCGGCGCCACTACGAGGCTGGGGAACAGGAGCGGCTCCTGGAGGTCTTCGGCGAGCCGGGCAGGTGGAAGGATACTTTGCGGAGCCTGCTCTGGACCCATACTGCCGTGCAGATCCCGCCGTTCTCCGGCAGCGTGGTCGTGGACATGCCTGTCACCTGCACATACGATTTCGAGGTCGTCGCGGCCAAATACTTCTACGCCCTCGAGGACGGGGAGGTGCCGCTGGAGTTCCTGTTCACCGGCACGGTCTTCTACGCGGGGGAGGGCGGGTTTTTGCAGGTGGAGCGGATCTCCTGGGAGAAAGAGGCGGAGTTCCGGTTGCCGGTCCGGGTGTGGAAGGAGATGATGGAGCACTACTTCCCCAACAGCACCTGGATCCGGCTTCGCAAAGACGCTTTCGACCGGCTCTACGAATACAAGGCTCGCAGGGGGCTCCCGACCTGGGAAGCCGCCGTGGAGTCCTTGCTGCGAGAGAGCAAGCAGGGGGTGGAGCGGTAAGTGGACGCGGTGCAGAAGATCGCCGATGCGGTGCTCTACGAGGGATACGTATTGTGGCCCTACCGCCGCTCGGCGAAGAAGAACCAGCGGCGCTGGACGTTTGGAGGAGTCTATCCCCGGGCGTACAGTGAGGCCCGGGGCGGGGACGACCCCTGGCTCATGCAGACCCAGTGCCTAATCGTGGGAGACGAGAGCTCCGCCGTCGAGGTGAAGGTCCGTTTCCTGCACGTCACCGAGCGAAACGTGGGGAAAAGGCGCGGCGAGGACCTGGAGTTCGTGGACGAACTGCGGGTCGGGGAAGAGCGCTACCTCGCGTGGGATGAAGCGACCGAACGGGAGGTGGCGATCGAGAAGCTTACACTCTCGGACCTGGAGTCGCCGCAGCGGACGGAGATAGAGATTCCTTCGGGCTGCAGCGAGGAGCCGCTGGCGGATCCCGCCGGGGAGGCCGCGGGAGCTCTGGTGCGCCGGTGGCGCTCGCTGCGCGGGGCGGTGGAGGTAGGCGCCGAGCCCCTGCGGGAGGGGGTATTCAGGCTCACGGTCAGGATAACCAACACCACCCCGTGGGAGGGCGAGGACCGGGAGAGCACGCTCAAACAGACCTTCGTCTCGACGCACACGGTGCTGGAGGCGGAGGGGGGAGATTTCGTCTCCATGACGGACCCGCCGGAGGAGTTCCGAGAAGCCGCTGAAGGGTGCGAGAACATAAAAACGTGGCCGGTGCTCGTGGGGGAGGAGGGGGAGAGGAGGGTGATGCTTTCGTCCCCGATCATCCTCTCGGACTACCCGCAAGTCGCGCCAGAAAGTCCTGGCAACCTCTTCGACGGGGGCGAGATCGACCAGCTGCTCATCCTGAATATCCTCACCCTCACGGACGAGGAGAAAGAGGAGATGCGCGCCACGGACCCGAAGGCGCGAGAGATTTTGGAGAGGTGCGAGTCCCTCTCGTCGGAGGAACTCATGAAGCTGCACGGGGCGATCCGCGATTTCAAGATGGTGAGGGACTAACTTGGAGGGCTTCTTCCGCGAGCACGAGGAGAGACCCGCGCTCGAGAGTGTTCTCGTTAAGGGCGTGGAGGTTATGAAGGGGAGCCGGGTACTTTTGTGGCCGCGTGCCGGCGGGGACATCATGGACCTCGCGCTCAAGGGGAAGGTCGCCATCATCGAAGGGATCGAGCAGGACTACGAGCACCGGATATACATAGCCGTCACGCTGGAGGACGATCCCGGCCGGGACCTCGGGAACGCTCGTATCCTCGGCCACCGCTTCTTCTTTTCCCCCGAGGAGATCGAACCACTGGATTTCGAGGTACCTGATGAGTCATAAGCACGTGCTTATCGCGGGCGTGGGAAACATATTTCTCGGCGACGACGGCTTCGGGGTGGAGGTGGTGAGGCGGCTGGCGGGGCGCGAGCTGCCCGAGGGGGTCGAGGTCGGCGACTTCGGCATCCGGGGGATGGATCTGGTCTACGCGCTGCAGGACGGCTACGAGGCGGTCGTCTTCGTGGACGCGGTCCCGAGGGGCGGAAGGCCGGGGACTCTCTACTTGATCGAACCGGAGATCGAGGAGGATGGAGAGGTTGTCCTCGACACCCACGGGATGGACCCGGTGCGGGTGATGAGGCTGGCGCGCGCCATGGGGGCCCCGCCGGCGCGGGTGCTGGTCGTGGGCTGCGAGCCTGCGGTTGTCGTGAGCGGGGAGGAGTGCGACGAGATGGTGATGGGGCTCAGCGGGCCGGTGCAGGCGGCGCTGGAGGAGGCCGTGGAGATGACGGAGGCGCTG
>JADDKG010000318.1 GCA_020253895.1 Rubrobacter sp. | reverse complement strand
CTCCCGGGCGTGCTGGTGGATGTGCCCCACGTCCCCCCGTCCTATCTTCAGTGGCAAGCTACTCCTCCCAGAAGCTCTCGGAGAGATACTTGTCCGCACCGTCGCACAGGATGGTGACGATGGTACCAGACTCTATCTCCCTCGCCACCCGCAGCGCGGTGGCCACCGCCGCCCCGGCGGAGATGCCGATGAGGATGCCCTCCTCGCGGGCCACCCGCTTGACCATGGCGTAGGCCTCCTCCGTGGAGGCCCGCCGGTTCTCGTCGGCGACGCCGGGGTCGTAGATTGCGGGCACGATGGCGCTCTCCATGTGCTTCATGCCCTCTATCCCGTGGAAGGGGGAGTCGGGCTCGAAGGAGATGACCCGGATGTCGGGGTTGAACTCCTTGAGGCGCCGGGAGGTCCCCACGAAGGTGCCGCTGGTGCCGAGCCCCGCGACGAAGTGGGTGATCTCCCCTCCTGTCTGCTCCCAGATCTCGGGGGCGGTGCTCTCGTAGTGCGCCCTGGGGTTGGCGGGATTGGAGTACTGGTCGGGGTAGAAGTACCTCTCCGGGTCCTCGGCATAGAGCCTCCTGGCCTCCCGGATGGCGCCGTCCGAGCCCTCGCCGGGGTCGGTGAGCACGATGTCTACCCCGTAGGCCCGGAGGATCTTCTTCCGCTCCTCGCTGGCGTTCTTGGGCATGCACAGCTTTACCCTGTAGCCGAGCGCCGCCCCGATCCAGGCGTAGGCTATCCCGGTGTTCCCGCTCGTCGCATCCAGGATGGTCTTCTCTGGCGTCAGGGCGCCGCTCCGCTCCCCGTCCCGGATCATCCACAGCGCCGGACGGTCCTTGACCGACCCGCCGGGGTTGTACCACTCAGCCTTCCCGTAGATCCTCACCCCAGGCGTCTCGGCGGAGATCTTGGAGAGCTCCACCAGAGGCGTGTTCCCTACAAGCTCCGTTATGCCGGTCCCCGGCTTAATCCTAGTGATCATGTCGGAATTATTATACAGATGCCCGGAAAGGTCGAGGGGGAGAGGGTGAGAACGCTTACAACTACAATAGCCGGAAGGCGCCCCAGCTCTCCTTCCGGCTATCGGTGGTTGGTGCGTGTGAATAGTTTAACGAACCTTTTGCGCCGTTGCCAAGGTGCGTATGTTAACTTATCCTAAGATTTCGAGAATTTTTGCTAAGGGCCTTCTGCGGCAGGTGAAGATGGGGGTATCCAGCTCGGTGTAGGAGCTGGCCTCGCTCTCCCTGAGCTCCATCATGAGGTCCTGGAACTTCTGGGGCGACTCGGCTTCGAAGGAGAGGATGAATTCGTAGTCGTCTATCCCGAAGCAGTAGGCCGTGTTGTTCTTTATGGGGTAATGCTTGCGGCCAATCCTCATGTGCTCGTTCATCATCCGCTGGCGCTCCTCCAGCGGGAGCCGGTACCAGGCACGGGTCTTGACGAAGGGGTAGACGAAGAGGAACTCTCCTTCGCCGGGGATTATGTAGCGCTTGTTCTCGAAGCCCGGGGTGTGCTCGCCGACGTAGATCGAGCGCCGGGACAGGGCGAAGTACGAGTAGGCGACGGAGAGGTACTTGCCGAGCCCGGTCTTCATGAGGGAAGCCTGCATGCTCTCGAAGGCGTCGAGGTCATAACCTATCCTCCAGAGCATGAAGTCCGCGTCGGCCCGCAGGCCCATCAGGGAGTAGGAGCGCAGGAGGATGTCTTCCGAGGCCTCCTCGGCGGCCTGCAGGAACTCCTTCTTCCCCCGCTCGCGCTCCTCGTCCGGGAGCCTTCTCCAGAGGGGGTCCAGCTTAAAGAAGACGTAGTTGATGTACTGGGCCGGGAGCTGCTCCTCGGGTGCGGCCTGCTGCTGCTCTCTGGTTTCGGTCATGCCCCTACCTCCTCGCGGCGGTCTCCAGGCCGAAGTTGGTGGCGTAGAGCTCGGCGATCCTGTCGAGCTCCTCCTGGGTGAGGTCCGGGGTGTCGGGGGCGGCGGCGAACTCCTCGAGCTGCTCCTGGCCGTAGATGTTGGGCAGGGTGGAGACCACTTCGGGGTCGGCCAGGCAGAACTTGAGCGCCGCCTGGCCGAGGGTGCGCCCCTTCTCCTCCAGAAAGCGCAGCCGCTCAACCTTCTGCAGGCCCTCGAGCAGCCACTCCCTCGGGCGGTGGCGCCGGTGGTCGTTCTTGGGGAAGGTGGTGTTCTCGTCGTACTTGCCCTCCAGCATCCCGGAGGAGTGGGGGACCCGGACTATGAGGCTGGTGCCCGTCTCGCGGGCGGTCCTTATGAGCTCCCGGCCGGGGTCCTGCTCGAGGATGTTGTAGATCATCTGCACCCCGTCCACGTTTCTCTCGCGCATGGCCCTGACGCCCTCCTCGAGCCAGCCTATCGCCGGCCCCAGGGCAACGCCGTACGTCCGGATCTTGCCTTCCCTCTTGAGCTCCTCCAGCAGCTCGAAGAGCCGGTCGTTCTCTATGGCGTCCATCTTGGCGTTGTGCAGCTGCAGAAAGTCTATGTAGTCGGTCTGCAGCCGCCTGAGGCTCTGTTCGAGGGCAAAGCGGATAAAGCCCTCAGACCAGTCCTGGGGCCGCTCCTGCTGGCCGCGCCGCTCGGTGTGGTTGTAGAAGTCGTAGCCGATCTTGGTGGAGATCACCACCTCGTCGCGCATCCCGCGGAAGGCCTCGGCCAGTATCGTCTCGCCCCTGCCCGAGCCGTAGGTGTCCGCGGTGTCGTAGTAGTTGATCCCCAGCTCGTGCGCCCGCCGCAAAAGCGCGAGCGCCCGCTCATCGTCTACCTCTCCCCACCACCCGGTGGTGATGGTCCATACCCCGAAGCCAACCTCGGAGACCTCTATGTCCGTGCCGGCCAGTCTGCGGTACCTCATCCGTCCTGTACCCCCGCTGTGGCTCTCGCTCGTCAAGCTCTTTGTCGTCCGAAACTACACCTACTACATTGTACCGGCGGGCGCTGTAGAAAAGTTCTCTCCCG
>JADDKG010000317.1 GCA_020253895.1 Rubrobacter sp. | reverse complement strand
GCGAGGGGTGCCCGGATCTTCCGCAGGCCCCACTGCCGGCCGAAGTACCGGTCGTTCGGTTTCACCAGGGGCTCGCGCAGGTAGTTGAAGCTCACCGCCTCCACGGCGGGGCTGCGCTCCAGGGCGGCTTTCTTCTCCTTCAGCAGCCGCTCCCGCAGCGCCTCCGAGCGCTTCCCCTTTATGGCCGGGAAGGACACCAGGCGGGCGTCGGCGTCGGGGAGCTCCTCCTCCACCCTGCCGCCGGTCGCTTCCAGGGCCCGCTCCAGGCCGGGCACCGACTCGTAGACCACGAGAAGCTCGCCGGCCACGTAGCGCGCGCCGCCCGGGAGCGCGTCTATCTCCCTCTCCGGCTCGCCGCGGCCGGCCTCCGGCAGAAGGAGCAGAGCGATCAGGCAGGCGGCGAGCGCCGCGCATGCCTGGACCCTGAAGTGGCGGCTCTCCCTCCACCCTCTCATGGAACTGCTTCCGTTCGCGTTGTGGAGCCCCCTCCGGCCGGATGTGTTCCGTGTGGCATGTTAAAGGGTACGGGCGGCGGGCCGCAAGGGCTAAACTCTTGGGGATCATGGAGCCCGGGGAGTTCCAGGAGGCCGTTCTCGACACCGTCCGGCGCTACGGGATGGACCTCTCCCGGCCGCTGGCGATGGTCTCCGGCGGCCCGGACTCGGTGGCCCTTCTGCGGGTGCTGGTCGGTCTGGGGTATGAGCCTGCGGTGCTGCACGTGGACCACGGGCTGCGGGGCAGGGAGTCCCGGCGGGACGCCGCTTTCGTTCGGGAGCTGTGCCGAGAGCTCGGGGTCCGCTGCGAGGTGCGGGAGCTCCGGCTGGAGGAGGGGCCGGGCCTGCAGGAGCGGGCCCGCCGGGAGCGCTACCGGCTCGCCGGGGAGTTTGCGGAGGAGCTCGGGGCCACCGCCATCGCCGTCGGGCACAACGCGGACGACGTTGCCGAGACGGTGCTCCTGAACCTGGCCCGGGGGAGCGGCCTGCGGGGGCTGGCGGGGATCCCGCCGGTGAGGGGGAGGGTCTGCCGGCCCCTCATCGAGCGGACGCGGGCGGAGATCCTGGGGTATCTGCGCGGGCTGGGGCAGGGCTACCGGGTGGACCGCACGAACCTCATGCCCAAGTACGCCCGCAACCGGGTGCGGCTGGAGGTTATGCCCGTGCTGGAGGAGCTCTACCCCGGGGCGGCGCGCAACATGGCCCGTGCTGCGGCCCTGGTGCGGGAAGACCTCGGTGTGCTGGAGGAGCTCGCCGCCGGGGTGGTGACCGGGGCGGAGGGGGAGGCCGGGATCTCCATCGCCGGGCTCGGGGAGCTGCCGCCTGCGCTGCGGCGCTACGCCGTGCGGCGGGCCTACGCGGCGGTCGCGCCCGGGGCTCCTCCCCTGCCCCGGAGGCTCGTCGAGGCCGTGCTGGAGCTCGCGCGCGGCGGCGAGGGGACCCGGGTGCTGGACCTTCCGGGAGGGGTGGTGGCCTCATCCCGCTTCGGCGAGAAGCTCGTGCTCTACCGGCGCAAAGAAGAGGAGGTGGGGGAGCGGCAGCTCGTTCCGGGAGAAGACTTTCGCTTCGGGGGCTGGCGGGTAAGGGTCGAGGAGGTTGCGGGGTTCGACCCGGATGACGCCCGGCGTCCGGAGGTCGCCTACCTCGACGCTGACAGGGGGCCCTACCGGGTGCGGATGGTCCGGGAAGGGGATACCATTCGTCCACTGGGCCTCGGCGGGACCAAGAAGGTGATGCGCGCGATGATGGACCGCAAGGTGCCAAAGGATCTGCGGCGGAGGATGCCGGTCGTGGTCGACCGGGAGGGGCGGGTGGCCTGGGTCTTCCTCGGGGAGCTCGGGGAGGAAGCCCGCGTGCGCGATACGACGGAGAAGGTCATCAGGGTGGAGGTGGAGAAGGCTTGAGCGAGATGTCCAGCATGATGCCCGACGTGGAGGAGGTGCTCATCCCGGCCGAGGAGATCCAGCAGAAGGTGCGGGATCTGGGGGAGCAGATCACCCGCGACTACAGCGAGCACCGGAGGCTGCTCCTCGTGGGGGTGCTGCGCGGCGCGGTCATCGTGATGGGCGACCTTATGCGCCGGATCGACCTGCCCTGCGAGATAGACTTCATGGAGGTGAGCTCCTACGGGGCGGGCACCACTTCAAGCGGGGTGGTGCGTATCCTCAAAGACCTCGAAGAGGACATAAGCGGCCGCCACGTGCTCATAGTTGAGGACATAATAGACACGGGGCTCACCCTCTCCTACCTGCGGCGCTCGCTCCTTGCCAGAGAGCCTGCCTCGCTAGAGATCTGCGCCCTCCTCTCCAAGCCCGCCCGCCGGCGGGTCGAGCTCGACGTGAAGTACCTGGGCTTCGAGATCCCCGACGAGTTCGTCGTCGGCTACGGGCTGGACTACGCCGGCTGCTACCGCAACCTCCCCGACATCTGCATCCTCAAGCCCGAGGTCTTCGGCGGGGCGGCGAGCTAGGAGCGTGCTCGTGTTGGGTCGGCGGGTAGTATAATCTCGATCGTCCCTAGCGTATTTCACTACGAGAGGTAAAAACCGTTGGGCAGAATCCTGAGAAACGGCGGGTTGCTGTACTTCATCGTCCTGCTGGTGTTCGCGGTGATCCTGGTGCGCTTCCTCTCCGCGGGCAACCCGGACGTGGAGAAGCTCAACTCGCAGGAATTCCAGAGGGTCGTAGAGAACCACCAGATAAAGACCGACATCCCGCAGGGCCAGGAGGGAGCCCTGGTGGTCCGGGATGAGGACCAGACGGTGGAGGGCACCCTCAAGAACGGGCAGCGCTTCGAGTACTCCTATCCCGAGTACTACGACATAGCCCGGGTCCTCAACGAGGCCAACATCCCCTTCACCACCGACCCGCAGAACACCGGCTTCTGGCTGACCCTGCTCGGCACCCTCGGGCCCATACTCCTGATCATCCTGTTCTTCCTGCTCTTCATGAGCTCCATGCAGGGCGGAGGCAACCGGGTGATGAGCTTCGGGAAGAGCCGGGCGCGCCGGATGACCAATGACCAGCCCAAGGTGACCTTCGCCGACGTGGCAGGGGCGGACGAGGCCGTGCAGGAGCTCACCGAGATAAAGGAGTTCCTGGAGAACCCCCAGAAGTTCCAGAAGCTGGGGGCCCGCATCCCCAAGGGCGCGTTGCTGGTCGGCCCGCCGGGGACGGGTAAGACCCTGCTCGCCCGGGCGGTCGCCGGGGAGGCCGGGGTGCCGTTCTTCTCCATCTCGGGCTCGGACTTCGTGGAGATGTTCGTGGGCGTCGGGGCGAGCCGGGTGAGGGACCTCTTCGAGCAGGCCAAGCAGAACAGCCCGTGCATCATCTTCGTGG
>JADDKG010000316.1 GCA_020253895.1 Rubrobacter sp. | reverse complement strand
GGTCCCCTTCTCGCGGAAGACGAGTCTGCCGTCCTCGATGGAGACCTCGTCCTCGAGGTTGTAGGTCTTCTGGCTCGGGGTGGTCTCGCCCCAGGGGTAGGCGCCCATGAGCTCGGAGTGTGCGTCAACCTTGAGGGTGAAGCTCTGGTCGGTCTCGGCGCCGAAGGTGAGGCCGAAGAGGGCGGCGCGGTGCCCATCGGGGACGAAGTCGGTGCGGGTGACGGTGAGCCCGTCGCGACCCGGCAGCTCCATCCTCACGTACCCGTAGCCGCTGGTGAAGCGCTCCGTCGGGCCGATCCACTCGTCTCCGATGCCGAACCAGATGCCGTCGAGGAGCTTTATCGGGGGGGACCAGACGCCTCCCATCTCGCCCCTGGTGTGGAAGCCCATCGCCGGGAAGCGTCCGTCCTCGGTGCCCACGACGTAGGCGCGCTCGCCCGTCGTCACGTAGCGCCTGTCCTTTAGGCGCTCGCCCACCGAGAGCGTGGGGGAGTCGGGTATCCCCTGCGCCGCGGCGGGCAGCACGGATGCCAGCAGGACGAGCGCGAGAAGGGACCCCCACACGAGCGGACGTACCGGCGATGCCATAGCTCGCTTCCCCCTTTCCTTTCCCGGATGGGAGGAATTCTATAGGGGCCTGGGGCCCGGCGCTACGGGCCGAGGTGCTCGTCGAGAAAGGCGGCTATCTTCGGGTAGGCGTCGAGGCGGTTCTTGAGCTTGGCGAGGCCGTGACCCTCGTCCTCGTAGAGGAGGTACTCCACGGCGCCGCCGTTTGCCCGCACCCTCTCCACGATCTGCTCTGCCTCCCCGACGGGGACGCGGGGGTCGTTTTTGCCGTGGATCACCATGAGCGGCGCCTTTATGCGCCCGGCCTTGTGGATCGGGCTTATGGACCGGAGGAACTCCCTGTCCCTCTCCAGCGAGCCGTACTCGGCCTCGCGCAGCGCCCGGCGGTAGCTCCCGGTGTTCTCCAGGAAGGTGACGAGGTTTGCGATCCCCACGATGTCCACCCCGGCGCTCCAGAGGTCGGGGTACTCGGTGAGGGCGGCGAGGACCATGAAGCCGCCGTAGGAGCCGCCCATGACGGCTATCCGCTCGTAGCCGTTCCCGCGCAGCCAGCGGGCGGCGTAGGCCAGATCCTTAACCGAATCCATCCGCCTTCTTACGTCGTCGAGGTGGGTGTAGGCCTTGCCATAGCCGGTGGAACCGCGGACGTTGGGCGCGAAGACGGCGTAGCCGCGGTGGACGAAGTACTGGGTCACCGGGTTGAAGTCCGGGCGCTCCTGGGCCTCGGGGCCGCCGTGGACGTCCACGATCACCGGCGGGCGCTCCCGTTCCGGCTCGTAGAGGAAGGCCGGTATCTTACGCCCGTCGAAGGTGGGGTAGCGGACGAGGCGCGGGCGGCGGAAGGTGTCGCGCGGGATGCCGGCGGTCGTGGAGCGGGTGAGGCGCCGCGGCTCGCCGTCGGGGAGCTCCAGCAGCCATATGTCGGGGTTGCGGTCCGGGCCGGTGAGGGTGAAGGCGAGCCGCCGGGAATCGGGCGAGAAGGCGAAGCCCCCGAAGACCCCCTCGGGCACCTGCGGGTCTGGCATCCTGCGGCCCTCCCCGCTGAAGAGCAAAAGGTCCGAGTAGCCCTCGACGTTGCGGGCGGCGACGAGGTACCGGCCGTCGCGTGAGAGCTCCACGCTCTCCACGTCGTGGTCGTCGGGGGTGAGGTAGGAGATCTCCAGGGTGGAGGGATCCAGCCGCCCCAGACGCAGAAAGTCCCCGTCGCGGTCGGTGGCGAGGAAGATGCTCCGCCCGTCGGGCGTGATCCGGGGGGAGAGAAAGCGGGCCTCGCCCTCGTGCGGGGTCAGGAGAACCGCCTGGCCGCTGCGGAGGTCGAGCCGGTACAGGTCACCGTCCATGTTGGAGCGGTGCCTCAAGACCAGCAGGAAGGATCCGTCGGGCGCCCATCCGGCCACCTCGTGGTACCCCTCGGTCTCCCAGACCACCTCCGGCTCCCCGTCTGGCAGCCGCTGGACGTAGACGTCGAAGTCGGTGCCGTTGCGGCGGGTGGCGGTGTAGGCGATCCTCTCCCCCTCCGGCGAGAAGGCCCCGAACTGGTGTATGGCGTCGGGACGCCGGGTGAGGTTGCGCTCGATGCCGGTCCGCCGGTCGAGCAGGAAGAGCTGCATCCGCTCGTTGCCCCCGGTGTCCATCGAGTAGAGGAGACGCTCCCCCACCGGCGGGTACTCCGCCCGCCCGACCCGCTCCTCGTGGAAGGTGAGCTGCTCGGGCCAGCCGCCCCCCTCCGGAACCTCCCACGCCTGCGGAACCCCGGTGATGCTCGTTATGAAGGTTACCCGGCGGCCGTCCGGAGACCACCCGGCCCCGTAGGCCCCCCGGATCTTCAGAAACCGCCCGAAACCGTACCTCAAGATCTCCCTCCATCCACTCCGAAAACCCCATTAAAACACACCAAACCCCGCCCCAAGAACCCCAAAAAGAGGGCCCCGGAGACGCGTGAACCCATTCACCGCAGCGTATATGCAACAGCTTGTGAGCGCTTGACACTGTTTGTCGCCATGTTAGGGTCTCGCGCCTGTGTAGTGAAAGCGACTTTGGAGGGGGACTCTTGAGGTCTTTGCTCAAAGTCTTTCTGCTGGCTGGTGCGATGGCGGTTGCGGTCGCCTTCGCCGGTAAGGAGGCCCAGGCGGAGCCCGTGGTGGCGAGCTGGTACGGGCCGGGGTTCGAGGGGGCCATTACGGCGAGCGGCGAGCCGTTCAACCCCTACGCTTACACGGCGGCCCATCCCTACCTGCCCTTCGGGACCCAGCTCGAGGTCTGCTACCAGGGCTGCGTGACGGTCACCGTCAACGACCGGGGTCCGTTCGTTGCGGGTCGGGGGCTCGACCTCTCGCAGGGGGCAGCCAAGGCCATCGGCCTCATCTACGTCGGCACCGACGTGGTGGACGTGCGGGTGGTGAGCTACCCGTACTAGGCCGGGCGGGAAGGCCTTCGAGGAGCGGGCGCGGCGTCTGTGCCGCGCCCGCTCTCTTTTCGCGCCCTCAGTAGCCCGGCTTTGGGACCTCTTCGAACTCGCTCTTGTCCGCCCCGCACTCCGGGCATTTCTCGGGGGGCGGTTCTCCCTCGACGCGGTAGCCGCACTTCAGGCAGGCCCAGAGCAGGGGTTCTGTCTCTCCGTTGTTTTTGCGCTCTTCTGCCATCGTTTGCATCTATCCCCGGGGGGAGGAGTTTGAAACCCGCGGATATATCGGTATCCTAGCCGGGCTGCGGAGGACTTGACGAGCGATGGAGGCCCGGAGGACCGGCGGTGCCCAGAGCCAAACCCCCGATCATCATAGAGGATGTCTACCCGGAGCTGGACTGCGGGCGCTACCCCGTGAAGCGGGAGGTGGGCGACCGGCTGGAGGTGTGGGCGGACATCTTCAAGGACGGCCACGACCTCATCTCCGCGGTGCTCAGGTACCGGGAGAAGGGGTCGCGGCGCTGGTCCGAGGTGCCCATGCGCCACCACGAGAACGACCGCTGGACGGCGGGCTTCCCGCTCACAAAGAACACCCGCTACCAGTACACCATCGAGGCCTGGCCGGACGAGTTCGAGACCTGGCGGGCCGAGGTGGGGAAGAAGCTCGACGCCGGGCAGAACGTGGAGGTCGAGCTTCTGGAGGGGCGCGGGATCGTGGAGCGGGCCTATTTGCGGTCCAAGGACAAGCGCCTCCGGCAGACCCTCGACGCCTTTGACGCCGCCGGGTACGAGGGCCGGCTCGCGCTGCTCCGCTCCGAGGAGGTGCGCGGGCTGATGCGGGAGCACCCCGACCGGTCGCTCTCGTCCACCTACGGCAAGACGCTCGAGGTCGTGGTGGACCGGGTACGGGCCCGCTACGGGGCCTGGTACGAGATGTTCCCCCGCTCCCAGGGGACCGTGCCGGGCCGCAGCGCCACCTTCCGGGAGGCCGAGGCGCGGCTGGACGAGATCTCCTGGATGGGCTTCGACGTGGTGTACCTCACGCCCATCCATCCCATAGGGAGGACCAACCGCAAGGGGCCCAACAACGCCCTCGTGGCCGGGCCTGGGGATCCGGGGAGCCCCTACGCCATCGGGAGCGAGGAGGGCGGGCACAAGGCCGTCCACCCCGAGCTGGGGACCCTGGAGGACTTCCGGCACTTCGTGGAGGCCGCCAGGGAGCGGGGGATGGAGGTCGCTCTCGACCTCGCCCTGCAGTGCTCGCCCGACCACCCCTACCTCAGGGAGCACCCCGGGTGGTTCAGGCGGCGTCCCGACGGCACGATCAAGTACGCAGAGAACCCCCCCAAGAAGTACGAGGACATCGTCAACGTGGACTTCTACTGCGAGGACTGGGAGGGTCTCTGGCGCGAGTGGCTCGACGTCATCCTCTTCTGGGTCTCCCAGGGCGTCAAGATCTTCCGGGTTGACAACCCGCACACCAAGCCCTTCCCCTTCTGGGAGTGGGTCATCCGTGAGGTGCAGGAGGAGCACCCCGACGTCATCTTCCTCTCCGAGGCCTTCACCCGCCCCAAGGTGATGAAGGCTCTGGCCAAGCTCGGCTTCACCCAGTCCTACACCTACTTCACCTGGCGCAACACCAAGCAAGAGCTCACCGAGTACCTCACCGAGCTCACCATGGACTGGCCCAAGGAGTACATGCGCCCCAACTTCTTCGCCAACACCCACGACATCCTGCCCCACATCCTGCAGTTCGGGGGGCGACCGGCCTTTATGATGCGCCTGGTGCTCGCGGCCACCCTCTCCCCGACCTACGGGATCTACAGCGGATACGAGCTGTGCGAGAACACCCCGCGCGGCGAGAGGGGCACCACCGTCTACTACCAGGACTCCGAGGTCTACGAGTACAAGGTCTGGGACTGGGACCGCCCCGGGAACATAAAGAGCTACATCCGGAGGGTCAACGAGATCCGGCGCGAGAACCCCGCCCTTCAGGAGCTCACCAACCTCTCCTTCCTCCCCGCGCCCGACGAGAACATCATCTTCTACGGCAAGCGGAGCGGGGAGAACGCCGTCTTCGTCGCGGTCAACCTCGACCCGCACAACCCCCACGACACCCACGTGCAGTTCCCGCTGTGGGAGCTCGGGATAGGGGAGGACGAGCCCTACGTGGTCGAGGAGCTCATCACCCGCCGCCGGATCCCGGCGCGCGGCAGCTGGTTCTGGATCCGGCTCGACCCCCATCAGAACCCGGCCGAGATCTTCCGCCTGGGGAGGGCCGGATGACCCAGACGGTCCGCAGGGGGGTGGCCCGCCGGGAGGAGGCCTACCGGGAGGACCCTCTCTGGTACAAGGACGCCATCATCTACCAGCTGCACGTAAAGGCCTTCTTCGACTCGGACAACGACGGCATCGGGGACTTCAGGGGCCTCACCCAGCGGCTGGAGTACATAAAGGACCTCGGCGTCAACGCCATCTGGCTGATGCCCTTCTACCCCTCCCCGATGCGCGACGACGGCTACGACATCTCCGAGTACAAAAACGTCCACCCCGAGTACGGCACCCGCCGCGACTTCCGCAACTTTGTCCGCAGGGCCCACGCTTTAGGCCTCAAGGTCATAACCGAGCTGGTCATAAACCACACCTCCGACCAGCACCCCTGGTTCCAGCGGGCCCGGAAGGCCCCCAAGGGCTCCGTCTGGCGCAACTTCTACGTCTGGAGCGACACGGACAGGAAGTACGCCGACGCCCGGATCATCTTCACCGACACCGAGACCTCCAACTGGACCTGGGACCCGGTCGCCCAGCAGTACTACTGGCACCGGTTCTTCAGCCACCAGCCCGACCTCAACCACGACAACCCCCGGGTCTTCGACGCCATCATGCGGGTGATGCGCTTCTGGCTGGACGCCGGGGTGGACGGGCTGAGGCTCGACGCCATCCCCTACCTCATAGAGCGCGAGGGGACCGACTGCGAGAACCTCCCCGAGACCCACGAGATCCTCAAGCGGATGCGGGCCGAGCTCGACGCCCGCTACGAGAACCGGATCTTCCTGGCCGAGGCCAACCAGTGGCCCGAGGACGTGCTGCCGTACTTCGGGGACGGCGACGAGTGCCACATGGCCTTCCACTTCCCCTTGATGCCCAGGATCTACATGGCCGTCGCCCAGGAGGACCGGCATCCCATCGTGGAGATCATGCAGCAGACCCCCGAGATCCCCGAGGTCTGCCAGTGGGCCATCTTCCTCAGGAACCACGACGAGCTGACCCTGGAGATGGTCACCGACCGGGAGCGGGACTACATGTACCAGACCTACGCCGCCGACCCCCGCGCCCGGATAAACCTCGGGATCCGCCGGCGACTCGCCCCCCTGATGGAGAACGACCGGGCCCGCATAGAGCTGCTGAACAGCCTGCTCATGAGCATGCCCGGCACCCCCATCATCTACTACGGCGACGAGATCGGGATGGGGGACAACGTCTTTCTCGGGGATCGCAACGCGGTGCGCACCCCCATGCAGTGGACCGGCGACCGGAACGCGGGCTTCTCCCGGGCCGATCCCCACAGCCTCTACCTGCCGCCGATCATGGACCCGGTCTACGGCTACGAGGCCCTGAACGTGGAGGCCCAGAGCCGCAGCCCGGGCTCGCTGCTGAACTGGATGAAGCGGATCATTGCGGTGCGCAAGGCGCACAAGGCCTTCGGGCGGGGGACGCTTGAGTTCCTGCACCCCGGCAACCGGAAGGTGCTGGCCTACCTGCGGGAGTACGAGGGGGAGACCATCCTGTGCGTGGCCAACCTCTCCCGCTCGGCACAGCCGGTCGAGCTGGACCTCTCCCGGTTCAACGGTCGGGTGCCGGTGGAGATGCTGGGCGGGAGCAGCTTCCCGCCCATCGGCTCGCTGCCGTACTTCCTGACGCTGCCCGGCCACAGCTTCTACTGGTTCAACCTCACCACGGAGGCCCAGGCCCCGAGCTGGCACCAGGAGAGCCCCCGCTTCTTCGAGCCGCCGGTGGTGGTGCTGCCCGCCGGCCGCCAGACGGCCCGGGACATCCGCCGGCTGCCGCTCCGCCTGCAGTCCCGCCAGATAGCCCAGCTGGAGCAGGAGGCCCTGCCGGCCTTTTTGAGCGTCCGGCGGTGGTTCGCGGCGAAGGGCAGCGAGATAGAGCGGGTGAGCCT
>JADDKG010000315.1 GCA_020253895.1 Rubrobacter sp. | reverse complement strand
TGCAAAAGATTATACGATGCTGGATGGCATCCGGATCATTAATTTCTCGCGAAATCTGCGCTAAGGGAGGTTAAACTGAAAGCATTGGCAGGATGTCATGAGAAGCCGGAGGTGAGCTTGGGTATGGCCGCGTCGGTAGAGGAGGTTCTTGCGCGCTACAGGCCCGAGGGGCAGGTGTACCGTCCCGGGCAGAAGGCTCCCTTCTCGGGGACCTACGTGTGCGACCGGGGGACGATGCTGGCGCCGGTGAGGGTGCAGCTCTCCCGGGGGGAGGAGTTCCCGCGGGTTGCGGGTCTTGGGGAGCACACCCGCTGGCGGGCCACGAACATCCAGGCGTAGCTTAGGGGGAGTTCCATGGGAGGGCGCGGTGCGGCGGGCAAGAGTAGGAGGATGGCCGGGCCGCCCGCGCTCATGCTCCTCGCGCTCGGGCTCGGCGTTGCGGTGGGGTTTATCGCCGGTCTCTGGGGCTTCGGGCGGCTTCCTCTGGTGGGGCCGCTCCTCTTCCGGGAGGAGCCCGCGAGGACGGTCACGGGTCCTGTGGTCGTGGAGGGTGTCAGGCGCCTCGACGAGCTCGCCACCGTCCGCTGGACGGAGTCCGTGGTGGTCACCCGCGAGAGCGGTGGGGGTGCGCTGGAGAGGTTCTTGACCGGGGAGCGGGTGCTGCTGGTGGCGACCGGCCGGGTGGAGGCCGGGGTGGACCTCTCGCGGATCGGGCGGGATGATGTGCGGGTGGAGGGGGAGAGCGTGACCCTCCGGCTGCCCGAGCCCGAGATCCTCTCCGTCGGTCTCGACGAGGGGAGGACCCGCGTCTACGACCGCGACTTCGGCCTGCTCGGCTTCCGCCCGGACGATGCGCTCGTGGAGGAGGCCCGGGGAAGGGCGCTGGAGGAGATAGAGGATGCCGCCCGCGAGAACGGCATCCTCAAGCAGGCGGAGCGGAACGCCGAGGCCTCCATCCGCTCCTTCCTCACCGCGCTCGGCTTCGAGAGGGTGCGCTTCGAGTAGCGTCTCAGGCGCCGTTCAGCGCCGCCTCGGCCAGCCGGGTCCCCTCCACCATGTTCCTGAGCTTCTCGAAGGCCACCTCCCAGGTGCGGGTCCTCAGGCCGCAGTCGGTGTTCACCTCCAGGCGCTCCGGACCCAGCACGGAGGAGGCGTGGAGGATCCTGTCGCGCACCAGCTCCGGCGGCTCGATAAAGTCGGTGTGGATGTCTATGACGCCGAGCCCTATCTTCCCGTCCCAGCCGCTGCGGGCGAACCGCTGCAGCACGGCGTAGCCGGGCCTGTCCTCGGCCCCTGTTCCGAGCCTCCGGGAGTCCCGGTTGGCGAACTCCAGCTGCAGCTCGTAGCAGTCCTCCAGATGCTCGATGTGGGGGAAGAGGCAGTCGTAGTCCGAGAAGCAGATATGCATGCTGGCCCGGGCGTCTATCCCCTCCCGGGTGACGTTGAAGGTCTCCACCACCAGCGGGACCTCCTCCGGCCGGGTGGTCGCCGCGGGCTCGTCGATCTGGATCCAATCCGCCCCCGCCTCGACGAGGCCCGCCACGTTCGGCCGCACCACGTCGCGGGCGACGTCCACCCCGAAGCGCCACCGGGCCTCGGCCCGGCGCTCCGCCGGGGCCCCAAGCAGCCCGCCCCCGGCGGCGTAGTGCTCGTCGTAGGACCAGTCCATGATGGTGTAGGCCCCGGTGAACGGCACCTTCACCTGCCGGTCGGTGTGCTCCCGGACGAACCTGAACTCCTCCAGGTCGTAGGCCCCCTCCACCTTCGGCGGCTCCACCACCGCGGCCTTCGTGTAGTACTTGTTGTCGAAGGAGCGCACCGTGCCCCGCTCCTCAAAGCCGCGGGCGTGCTTCACCGCGTGGTCGTACATCTCGCTCCGCCGCTGCTCGCCGTCGTAGACCACGTCCAGGCCGGCCCGCTCCAGCAGGCGGATGGCGTACAGGGCGGCGAAGTCCTGTATCTTCGCCTTCTCCTCCGCGGTAAAGCCGGACCCCTTGCCGAGCAGCCCGACCAGCTCCTCGTGGCCCTCGACCCCGAGCCGCTCGCCCCACCGGCGGGCGTCATCCACGTCGCTCTCCTCCACCGGGCGCCCGACGACGGACTTCACCCGCCAGCCGGGCTTGGAGAGGCTGCCGATCTCGCGGGTTCTAAAACGGATCTCTGCCATCTATCGCTCCTCCTTCAGGATCTTCGCCGCCTCCCCGAGGCGCGCGAGCTTCTGCCGGGCTATCCTCTCCGGGACGAACTGCAGGTCCCCGTTCGGGACCAGATGCAGCTCCCCGTCCAGCTCCTCGAGTAGCCCCCGCCCGAACTTGGCCACCTCCTGCGGGTCCTCCAGGAGCGAGTTGCGGGCGTCCACGACCCCGGCCAGCAGGGTCTTGGGGAACGGGCGCGGGAGCGCCTCCACGTCCGTGGAGTAGAAGTCCACCCCGATGGCCTCCACGTCCAGCTCCACCAGCTCCCCGAGCACCTCTCCGGCATCCCCGAAGGGAAGCTGGAGGGCTAGCGGCAGCGGGCCCCGCAGCTCCTCGAGCGCCGCCCCCAGCGGGTGGAGGTCTATGTTCCCGCCGAAGAGCGCCGCCTCCTGCAGCACCACCAGGGCGCAGCCGTTCTCCGCCAGCCACTCCACTTGGGGCCGGAGGACCCGCCCGGCCAGCTCCCTGGCGTCCAGCTCACCCGCGGCGAAGGCCGCCATCGCGTGCGGGGAGGGCAGCGTGGCCACCCACCGCCCCCGGGGGAGCTCCGAGACCTCGAAGTACGGCGGGCCCAGCGGGCTATCCAGGCCCAGCGGCTCGCCGGTCGGCACCGGCGCCCGGTAGAAGGTGTTGGTGTTCAGAAAGCGGGTCAGCGGCCCCGGCTCCAGCCCTCTTGCGGCCTCGCAGAACGGGCGGAAGATGTCCTGCCAAACCAGCAGACCGTCGGAGAGGTAGTCCAGCCCCGCCTCCTCCTGGGCCCGCAGAAGGGCGGCCAGGTCCTCCCGGCGTCTGCTCTCCACCGCCTCCGGCGTGGTCCGGCCGCGGTCCAGGTCCCTCGTGGCCTGCACCAGCTCCTCTGACCGGGCGTAGATCCCCGGCGCGTAAGCCTTTATCTCGGGCACCCTCAAAGCCTCCTCTCGTCTCATTCTCCCCACGCGGCCGGCGGCCGCCTCACCGGAGCGCCTCCATCACCTCCGCGGCCAGCTCCGGGGCGCTCGCCGGGGGCATGATATACGCCCCGCTCACCAGCGGCCGGGCCCTGGCCAGCAGGTTTCTGGCCACCTCCACCCCGTACCGGGGCGCGTCCTCCGGGGAGAGCTCCGCCAGCTTTCCCCGGATCTCCTCCGGGATCTCGATCCCCGGCACCTCGTGGTGCAGGAACTCCGCCTGGCGGGCGCTCCGCAGCGGCATGAGGCCGAGCAGGAGCCTCGCCCCCGTGTCCCCGAGCCTCTCCAACGCCCGCTCCAGGGCCGCCATCTCAAAGACCGGTTGGGTCCAGAACGCGTGCGCCCCGGCCTCCAGCTTCCGCCGCAGCCGCTCCACCTCAGCGTCCAGGTCCTCGGCGGTCGGGTTGAAGGCCGCCCCGATGAGGAACCCGGGCGCCCGCCCTATGTCGTTGCCCGCAAGGTCCTTCCCCCGGTTCATCCTGGAGAGGATGTGCACCAGCCCGACCGCGTCGGTGTCGAAGACCCCTGTGGCCTCGGGGTAGTCCCCGATCTGGGCCGGATCCCCGGTGACCGCCAGGATGTTCCTGACCCCGAGCGCGGCCGCCGCCAGAAGATCCGCCTGCAGCCCCAGGATGTTCCGGTCGCGGCACGACATGTGGGCCACCACCTCTATTCCCGCCTCTTCCTGCACGATCCGGGCCGCCGCGACCGGGTGCATCCGGAGCCTCGCCCGGGCCCCGTCGGAGATGTCTATGGCGTCCGCGCCCCGCTCCCGGAGGTGCCGGGCGGCTTCGACCACCCCGGAGAGGTCGTTGCCGCGGGGGAGGTCTACCTCAACCGTGACGGCGAACCCGCCGCCGAGCAGCTTCCCGGCGAGCTCCGAACGCGGCCTGCTCCCGTCCTCCCGGCTGCCCTCCGGCCGGCTCGCCGCCCCCCGCCGGACCGCGACGGACACCCTTCGCGGCCGGAGGTCACGCAGGGCTACAGAGAGCGCCCGGATGTGCTCCGGGGTGGTCCCGCAGCACCCCCCGATAAAACGCGCCCCGGCCTCCGCGAGCCTGAGGCCGTAGCGGGCGAAGTGCTCCACGTCGTGGCTGTAGCGGACGGCGCCCTCCACGAGCTGCGGAAGACCGGGGTTGGGGAAGGCGGCCACCGGGCCCGCCACCCCGGACATCTGCTCCACGATGCCGAGCATCCGCTGCGGGCCCACGGTGCAGTTGGAGCCCACCAGCTCCACCCCCCACCCCGAGACCTCCCGGGCCACCCGCTCCGGCAGCCCCTCGGCCAGCGTCTCGCCATCCTCGACAAAGGTCTTGTAGGCGAGCACTGGCACCCCGAAGCCGCACACCGCCTCCCAGGCCAGGCGCAGCTCCTCTAGGTCGGTGAAGGTCTCCAGTAGCAGCGCGTCCGCCCCGCCCTCCAGCAGCGCCTCCGCCTGCTCCCGGAAGAGGACGCGCGCCTCCTCGCGCGGGATGTTGCCGACCGGCGCCAGCGGGCGCCCCAGCGGCCCCATGGCCCCGAGCACCAGAACCCGCTCTCCGGCGCCCGCCTCCGCGGCGGCCTGGCGGGCGAGCCGGGCGCCCACCTCGTTGATCTCACGCACCCTCTCCTCCAGCCGGTGCCCGGCCAGCTTTATCCGGTTGGCGGAGAAGGTGTTGGTCTCTATCGCCCGGGCCCCGGCCCGCACGTACTCCTCGTGTAGCCGGACCACCAGCTCCGGGTGGGTCAGGTTCGCCCGGGCGTAGGGATGCCCGTAGCCGACCCCCCGGTCGGCCAGCAGCGTGCCCATAGCCCCGTCCCCGACGAGAACCCGCCCGTCGAGCAGCTCCCTGAAGCTCAAGCCCACAGGTCTACCAGCCTTTCTCCGTTTTCCTACTGCGCGGGCGCGCCCGTCCGGAGGGAGGAGAGAGGCTGGCCGAAGACCGGCTGCCGGCTCATCTCTCGGAGTCTCCTCCGCGGGAATTGGCACCTGACGCGGGCAGAGTGTAAACCCGCCGGTTGCCGCGGCTTCGCAGGGCCCGTCCCTCCACCGCTCTCGATGAGCGCCCGGAAACAGCCCCGGAATTACACCACGATCACGACCCGGTTGCAATCCTGGCCGGGCAGAGCCCCGAGAGGATCTCCCCCGGCTCCCGGAGGGCGCACCCGGCGGCCAGCGTGAGCTTCTGCGGCCACGAGGTCTCCGCCCGGCGGGAGAAGACGTCGTAGCCGGACTCCTCGATCCTGTCGAGTATGGCGGCGTAGAGCTCCCGGGCCACCAGCACGGCGTAGCGCCGTCCCCGCGGGATGTAGCCCATCCCCTCGTCGGCCACCGCGTACAGCCTGCGCGCCCGGAGGATCTCGAAGCGCATCAGCCCGGCGAACCTCTCGTCCACCACCCCCTCCCCGAGTTCCCCGGGCTTGTAGCCGAAGCGCTCAAGATCCTCCAGCGGCAGGTACACCCGCCCGCGCCGCCAGTCCTCGGCGATGTCCCGCAGGAAGTTGGTGAGCTGCATGGCCGTGCCCAGCGCCTCGGCATGCGGGTAGGCCCGCACGTCCTCCACCCCGAGCACCCGGCACATCATGATCCCCACCACCGCCGCGCTGCCGTGGGTGTACTCCTCCAGGTCCCGGTAGGTGGGGTAGCGGGTGACGCTTGTGTCCATCTTCATGCTGCGCATGAAGGAGCGGATGTGGCGCTCCTCTATGCCGCAGCGGCGCGCCGTGTCGGCAAAGGCCCGGAGCACCGGGTTCTCCGTCGGTCCTCCGCCGAGGGCGGCGAGGGTCTCTTCCTCGAGATCCTCGAGGGCAGCGAGCTGCCCGTTAGGGGGTAAAGTCCCCGGGTTGTCCACGATCTCGTCCGCGTAGCGCATAAAGGCGTACAGCGCGTGGACCCCGCGCCTGACCTCCTGCTCGAGCAGCCGGGTAGAGAAGTAGTAGGTCCTGCTGTGGGCCCGCTGGATGTTCCGGCAAAGCCGGTAGCATCCCTCCAGCGAGAGACCGCCGTCCGCGAGCGCCGACCCGGCCGGGTCCACCCTCACGCCGCCCCCTCCTGCCGCAGAAGATCCCGTCCCATCCGCTCCGCCACCAGCCTGGCCCCGATGCCCACCAGCGGCACCCCCGTCCCGGGGTGGGTGCTGGCCCCCACGAAGTACAGCCCGCCCACGCTCCGGGAGGCGAGCGGGGGCCTGAAGTAGCCCACCTGGAAGATGCCGTGCCCGAGCCCGAAGGCCGCACCCCGCTCCAGGTTGTACTCCGCCCGCCAGTCCTCGGGGGTCCGGACCCGCTCGTAGAGGACCGAGCTCCGCTCTACCCCGCAGCGTTCCTCCAGGAGCCTGTACACCTTCTCCCGGAAGCCCGACTCCTCCCGCCCCCCAGTCCACCTCCCCGCCGAGGTGCGGCACCGGGACCAGTACGAGCAGCGATTCGCCGCCCTCCGGGGCCATGCCGGGGTCGGTACGGGAGGGGGCCGCCACGTAGAAGGAGGGGTCCTCGGGGAGCACCCTCCGGGCGAAGATGTCCTCGAAGTTCTTCCGGTAGCGGGCGGAGAGGAAGAAGTTGTGGTGTAGCAGGCCCTCCGCCCGGGTGCCGAGCCCCAGGTAGAGCATGTAGGCCGAGGCGGTGTAGCGGAGGCGTCCGCGGCGCCGGAGCCGGAAGTCCCCGTCGGCGGCACCCCCCAGCAGCACCCGGTAGGCGTACGGAAGGTCGGCGTTCACCACCACCGCGTCGAACGGCAGGTCCTCTCCGTCCACCCGGAGCCCTCGGGCCCTGCCCTTCGAGACCAGTACCCGCTCCACCGGGCTCCGCAGGTGTATCCGGGCCCCGAGCTCTAGGGCCAGGCGCGTCAGCGCCTCCGCCAGCGAGTACATCCCCCCGCGGGGGAACCACAGCCCGTCCTCCGCCAGCTCTGTGTAGGGGAGGAGGGCGTAGACCGCCGGGGCCTCGAACGGGGAGAGCCCCAGGTACATCGTCTGCAGGCTGAACGCCTGCCGGAGGTGCTCCGTCCGGAAGTAGCGGGAGACCGAGCGGTAGTAGTTGGCCAGCGCTCCCGTTCGGAGGAGCAGCCACAGGTTGTGCAGGTTGAAGAAGTCCCGGGCTCGCTCAAAGTCCCGCTCCACAAACCCGCCGCGTCCCAGCCGGTACTTGAGGGCCGCGCTCTCCAGAAAGCGGTAGAAGCGCGGGGTGACGCCGGGTTCGAGGCGCTCCAGCTCCAGCACCAGCTCGGGCAGCGACCGGCGCATCGTCAGCGCCCCCCCGTCGCCGAAGTGGATCCTGTAGTCCCCGTCGAGCGGGACCAGATCCAGGTAATCCTCGAGCCTCCGCCCGGCGAACCGGAAGAGCTCCCGGTAGACGTCGGTCATGAGCAGCAGGGTCGGCCCGGTGTCGAAGACGAAGCCGCCGCCCTCGATGCGGCCCATCCTGCCCCCCGGCTCAGGGTTCTTCTCAAAGAGGTGAACCTCGAAGCCCATCCTCTGCAGCCTGACGGCGCAAGAGAGCCCGCCGAGCCCCGCCCCTACCACGCCTACCCGCTTCTGCGCGCTCAGCCTTCCTCCGTTTCTCCCGGTGTATCCTTGAGAGTATAGACGTGATGCTAGCAGGCGCACCCCGGAGGGCCGGTAAGGGGGTTTACGGAAGGGTTTGGGAGAGAGGGTTCCACAGGCCGTGGTGAGCGGGCGGGGGGCGGCCCGGATCCGGGCGGGCCACCCCTGGGTATACCGCTCCGACGTGCTCCGGGCCGACGGTGGAGGGCCGGGGGACGTCGTCCGGGTGGAGGACCGCCGGGGGCGCTTTTTAGGCTACGCCTTCTACAACCCGCGCAGCGAGATAACCCTGCGGGTGGCCGAGCGGCGCGAGGGCGTGGCCGTCGACCGGGAGTGGTTCCGCGGGCGGCTAGGCGCGGCCCTGGATTACCGGCGCCGCCTCGGGATAGACGGCGACGCCTACCGCCTGCTCCACGCCGAGGCCGACGGGGTGCCGGGGCTGGTGGCCGACCGCTACGGGGACTACGTGGTGCTGCAGGTGGGCTCTGCGGCGGTGGAGCGCCGGCTGGGGCTGGTCGTGGAGGCGCTTGGGGAGCTGCTCTCGCCCGCCGGGGTCCTGCTCCGGGGGGACGCCGGCTCCCGCCGGCGGGAGGGCCTCCGGAACACCGTCGCGGTGCTCTTCGGGAAGGTGCCCGAGACGGTGGTGGTACGCGAGGGACCGGTGCGCTACCGGGTGCCGCTGTGGCGGGGCCAGAAGACCGGTGCCTTCCTCGACCAGCGCGAGAACCGGCTGGCCGCCGGGCGTTACGCCCGCGGGAGGGTGCTCGACGTCTTCTCCTACGGTGGGGGCTTCGCCCTGCACGCCGCCCGCCGGGCGGGATCGGTGGAGGCCGTGGACTCCAGCGGGGACGCGCTCGAGGCCGCCCGGGAGAACGCCCGGCTCAACGGGCTCGCCAACATCTCCTTCACCGAGGCCAACGCCTTCGACCTGCTGCGCCGACGCTCCGACGCCGGGGAGGCCTACGACGCGGTGATCCTCGACCCTCCCGCCTTCGCCCGGACCCGGCGCGACCTGCCGCGGGCGGCCCGCGCCTACAAGGAGATAAACCTCCGCGCCATGCGGCTGCTCGCCCCGGGCGGCATCCTCATCACCTGCTCCTGCTCCTACCACCTATCGCGGGAGGCGATGGAGGAGGTGCTCCGCTCGGCCGCCGCGGATACCGGGCGGGAGCTCCGGGTCCGTGAGTGGCGGGGGCAGGCCCAGGACCACCCGGAGGTGCTCAACGTACCCGAGACCCGCTACCTCAAGTGCGTTGTCCTCGAGCGGGTCGCGCCTGAGGAGGGCTAGCCCGTCCCGGGCGGGATGTTCTGGTTGATCCGGAAGAGGTTCTCCGGGTCGTAGCGACGCTTGATGGCGGCCAGCCGCCGGTACTTCGCCTCGCCGAAGGCGCTCCTGACCCTCTCTGCGCCCTCGTCCCCGATGAAGTTCAGGTAGACCCGCTCGCCCGTCCAGGGGCGCATGGCGGCCTCCACCTCCCGGGCCCAGCCTATGTGGGGCTCCGGGTCCTCCGTCGGATCGGCCCACATGGAGATGGCGTGGAAATTGTACGCCGACCCGCGGTTCCCCAGGGGGGTCGCCTCCTCCGGCACGCGGGCGATGGCCCCGCCCATCGGCAGCAGCAGGAGCTGGGAGAGGGGCGAGGTGCACCGCCGGGCCTGACCGGCGAGGGCGTCTATGGCCGCGTCGGGGAGCTCGTTCAGGAAGCCCGCCTTCCAGTAGTTCTGCATGCCGGAGGGGTTGCCGGCGTCCACCATGGACTGCAGGCTCGCATACGGCATCGGCTGCAGAAGGTCCATGGCCGGCGGGGCTGCCTCCCTGAGCGGCCGCAGCTCCTCCTCGCCCCTCTCGACTGGCCCCACGTAGCAGAGGACGAGGACCAGTATCCGGGTGCCCCGCACCGGCTCCGAGACGAAGGGCTCCGGCGGCGCGGTGATGAAGGCGCACCCGCCGCCCACCTCGTCCGGGGCCCTGGCCATGAAGTCCCGGTAGGCGCGCAGGACCGGCTCGGCGCTCTCCGCCGGGTAGGCCAGCATCCCGGCCAGGATCACCGGCCCTACCGGGTGCAGCCGGTACCCGAAGGCGGTGACCACGCCGAAGTTGCCGCCCCCGCCGCGCAGCGCCCAGAAGAGATCCGGGTTCTCCTCCTCGCTGGCCCGCACGCTCTCTCCCGCGGCGGTCACGACCTCGGCGAAGAGGAGGTTATCTGCGGTGAAGCCGAACATGCGCTCCAGCCAGCCGCTTCCCCCGCCCAGGGTAAGGCCGGCTATGCCGGTGCCGGAGACCCGGCCGCCGGTGACGGCGAGCCCGAAGCGCTGGGTCTCCCGATCCAGCTCCCCCCAGGTGAGCCCCGCCTCCGCCCGGACGGTGCGGGCCTCGGGGTCCACGGACACCCCCTTCATGGGGGAGAGGTCGGCGACCAGCCCGCCCTCGCAGGTGCCGTATCCGGGGACGGAGTGCCCGCCGCCGCGCACCGCCAGGGGCATCCCATTCTCC
>JADDKG010000314.1 GCA_020253895.1 Rubrobacter sp. | reverse complement strand
GGCCAAGGCCGAGGCCAAGCCGCTGTGGAAGCTGCTGGTGGACATGACCCCGGAGGAGATCGTCGCCTGCATACCCTTCCGCTACATCACCGATGCCCTGACCCCGGAGGAGGCGCTCGGCATATTGCGCCGGAACGGGGGCACCCGGGCCGCCCGCGAGGCGCGGATGCTCAAGGAGGGCTACCCGGCCTACACCACCAGCGCCGGATGGCTCGGCTACACCGACGAGAGGGTCCGCGAGCTCTGCCGGGAGGCGGTGGAGAGGGGCTTTATGCACTTCAAGCAGAAGGTTGGTGCCAGCATCGAGGACGACGTGCGGCGGGCGGCCCTGATCCGGGAGGAGATCGGGCCCGGCCGCAGGCTCATGATGGACGCGAACCAGGTGTGGGACGTGGAGGAGGCGATAGCCAGCGTCCGGCGTCTTTCGGAGTTCGACCCGTACTGGATCGAGGAGCCCACCAGCCCCGACGACGTCCTGGGGCACGCCAGGATAGCCGAAGCCGTCTCCCCCATCCGGGTCGCCACCGGCGAGCACTGCCAGAACCGGGTCCTCTTCAAGCAGCTGATGCAGGTTGGCGCCCTGGGCTTTTGCCAGCCGGACGCCTGCCGCCTCGGCGGGGTGAACGAGGTGCTCGCGGTGCTGCTCCTGGCGGCGAAGTTCGGCGTCCCGGTGTGCCCGCACGCCGGCGGGGTAGGGCTCTGCGAGTACGTCCAACACCTCTCCATCTTCGACTACGTGTACGTGAGCGCCTCGCTGGAGGACCGGGTGCTGGAGTACGTCGACCACCTGCACGAGCACTTCTTGGACCCGGTGCGCCTGGAGAACGGCCGCTACATGCCCCCGCAGGCTCCCGGCTACTCCATCGAGATGCGCCCGGAGTCGCTTCGGGAGTTCGCGTACCCCACCGGTCCGGCCTGGGCGGGGGGCGGCGCATGAGCGGGGTGGCGGCGGTGCTCGGGGTGGGACCGGGGCTCGGCGCCGCGGTGGCCCGGCGCTTCGCCCGCGGGGGATACGCGGTAGCGCTCATGGCCCGCAGCGAGGGTAACCTGGCCGGGGTGCGGAGCGAGATAGAGGGCGAGGGCGGCAGGGCGGCCGCGATCCCGACCGACGCGACGGACCCCGGCTCGGTCGGGGCGGCGTTCCGGCGGGTGCGGGAGGAGCTCGGCGATCCGGAGGTCCTGGTGTACAACGCCGGGGCCTTCCAGCCGGGCGGCATCCTGGAGATCACACCCGAGAGGTTCGACGAGTGCTGGCGGATAAACTGCGCCGGCGCCTTCTACGCGGCCCGGGAGGTGCTCCCGGCCATGGTGGAGGCGGGGAGGGGCACCGTCCTGCTGACGGGTGCGACGGCCTCCTGGCGCGGCTCGGCCGGCTTCGCCGCGCTCGCGGTGGGGAAGTTCGGCCTGCGGGCGCTCGCCCAGTCGATGGCCCGGGAGTTCGGCCCGCGCGGGGTGCACGTGGCCCACGTGGTCATCGACGGCCAGATAGACACCCCGAGGGTGCGGAGGATGTACCCGGACCGGGAGGGGCACACCATGCTCTCCCCGGAGGCCATCGCCGAGACCTACTGGCAGCTCCACTCCCAGCCGCCGGACGCCTGGACCCTGGAGCTGGACCTGAGGCCCTCGGTGGAGCGCTTCTGAGCCCCTCCCCAGCCGCGAGGCAGGTTTCAAACCCGCCGCAACCGGAAACGGAGGTTCTGCACGGGTGGGGTGAGAGCTTCCGGGAGGTGTGCGAGGTGCTAAACGAGGAGCAGCGGGCGTTCTGGGAGGACCTTTTGGCCTACTACCGGCAGGAGCTCCGGGAAAGGCAAAACCCGGCGATGGTCTCCATGCTCGGGGTCTTCCACGGCGAGGAACACGCCCGCCGCGACAGGGAGCTCGCGGAGAAGGGCTACGTCTACCTGCTGCGGCGGGGCAGGCTGTACGTGAAGCGGATAGACGAGCTGGAGCCCACCGACGCCCCGGACCTTATGGCCGAGCTGGAGGCAAACGAGGCGCTGGCGGAGGAGCACTCCTCGGTGGAGGGCGAGGTGACGGTGACCGAGTTCCCCGGGGGCCCGACCTTCACCCACCCCCACTACGAGGACGCCACCCGCCACCTCAGGGAGCGCTGGCGGCGGCTCCGGAGGGACTGGCCGCGGGAAGAGGCTTAGGAGGCCCTTTCCCCGCGGAGGCGGGCGGCCATCGCCCCGAAGGCCCTCCGCTCGAGGGTGTCGTCCAAGGGCTCGAGCTCGAAGGAGTCGTCCACCCTCCGCAGGGCGCTCAGGATGAGGTGGTCGGTGAACCAGGGGTTCTTGGGCAGGAGCGAGCCGTGCAGGTAGGTCCCGTAGGCGTTGAGGCGCCGGGCGCCCTCGGTGCCGTCCCTGCCGTTGTTGCCGTGTCCGTAGAGAACGGTTCCCAGCGGCTCGACGTCTCCCAGGTAGGTGCGGCCGCCGTGGTTCTCGAAGCCGACAAGCTCCCGGGTCTCGCCCCCGAGCTCCACCCGCACCAGGATGTTCCCGATGAGGCGCTCCTCCGTGGAGCGGCGGGGCTCGGTGCGGAGGTCGAAGATGCCGACCCCGGGGAGCCTCTCGCCTTCGGGGGTCTCGTAATAGTGGCCCATCAGCTGGTAGCCGCCGCACACCCCCAGCACCACCCCGCCGTCCTCCACGATGGCCCTGAGGTCGGCGCCCTTGCTCCCGGAGAGATCCCCGGCCAGGAGCGCCTGCTCCCTATCCTGACCGCCGCCGAAGAGGAAGATGTCGCAGCCGGTCGGGCGGACGGGCTCACCGAGCCCCACGTCCACCACCTCCACGGGGATGTTGCGCCACTCGCAGCGCTTTTTTATGGAGATCACGTTCCCCCGGTCCCCGTAGAGGTTCATCATGTCGGCGTAGAGGTG
>JADDKG010000313.1 GCA_020253895.1 Rubrobacter sp. | reverse complement strand
CCGGAGGCGAGCCAGGCCCGCTTGAGGTCGTTCCAGGAGAGCCGCTCCTGCCCCGCCGCCTCCCTCAGCCGCTCCAGCGCGAGCCGCGAACAGAGGAAGAGCCCGGCATCCAGCCCGTCGTACTCCGGAAGGTTCTTGCCAAAGTCCACCACCCGCCCGCTCTCGATCCTCACCCGGGTAGCCTCGCCGGGGTCGGCGTAGACCGGCCTGGTGTCCACCGCCGCCACGAAGTCCCCCTCGCATCCCAGCAGCCGCCGCACCGAGTCCGGCGTGTGGACGTGGTCCACCATGGCCACCACGAATCGCTCCGGGAGGAACCTCATCGCCGCCAGAACGGAGGTCCCGTTGCCCCGCGGGTAGTCCGGGTTCTCGACCACCCGCACCGGAAGCCCCCGCTGCTTGCAGTACCCGGCGACCTCCTCCCCCCGGTGCCCGACAACGACGGCGATCTCCCCGTCCAGCCCCCCGGCCCGCAGCGTCCGTACCGTGCGCTCCAGCAGCGTGAGCCCGGCGACCCGCGCAAGGGGCTTTGGAGACCCGCACTCCCGCAGCCGCTCCCCGAACCCCGCGGCCAGTATAGCCGCGCCCAGCCTTTCTTTGCGTTCCATACGCCCGTCCCGCCTCCCGTGCCGATGAGACCAGCGAAAACCCGACCGCCGCCGGAGAATAGAAGCTCCCCGGGGAAGGTAAAGCGTATGTTAACCCGCACCCCATGATCCTACAAGCACCAGCGACAACTGAGTGTTTTTGTTCGCCTGGATCAAGTGCCATTCAGGGCTTATAATCTTGCCCCTTCATCTGTGGCGTGGACGCATAGGAAGGAGGCTTGTGATGGGACGTTGGGAGGAGAGGTCCGGCGGCGAGGTTGCACGGCATGAGGAGCAGCGAGGGCGTCGGGAGGGAGAGAGACCTGCTGCGGAGAAGGAGAAGCTTGGGGTTCTGCTTGTTGGAGCAGGAGGGGCTGTTGCGAGCACCTTCATGGCCGGGGTTGAGCTCATAAGGCGGGGCCTTGGGGAGCCTGTTGGCTCCATAAGCCAGCTTGGGAGGCTGTGGGTGGAGGAGCAGAAAGAGGGAGGGAGCGGCGGCAGTAGCAGGCCAATAAAGGAGCTTCTTCCGCTTGCCGGCATGGATAAGCTTGTGTTTGGGGGCTGGGACATCTTTGGGGAGGACTGCTACGAGGCGGCGGTTGGGGCTGGGGTTTTGAGCAAGGAGCACCTTGGGGTGGTGCGGGATGCGCTTAGGGAGGTTGAGCTCTACAGGGGGGTCTTTGATGGGCGCTTTGTGAGCGCTTTGCGGGGGGATTACACAAAGGAGGGGGAGTATGGGAGCCTTGAGGAGGCGGTCTCTCTCATAAGGGAGGACATACGCTCCTTCAGGCGCAAAAGCGGGGCAAAGAGCCTTGTTATGATCAACTGCGCCTCAACGGAGGCCTATGTGGAAGGGGATGAGGGGGTACATGCAAGCCTTGAGGGCTTTGAGAGGGCGCTCAGGGAGAGAAAGAGCCACCCTGCAATAGCTCCCTCGATGCTCTATGCCTATGCGGCCATCCAGGAGGGGGTACCTTATGCCAACGGGACGCCTTCTGTGGGGGCTGATGCCCCGGCTCTCATAGAGCTTGCGGAGCAAAGAGGGGTTGCCCTTTGCGGCAAGGACTTCAAGAGCGGGCAGACCTTCCTCAAGAGTGCTCTGGCACCGGCCATAAAGGCCAGGATGCTTGGGATGGAGGGGTGGTTTTCGACCAACATCCTCGGCAACCGGGACGGGCTTGTTCTAGAGGAGCCGCAGAACTTCAAGAGCAAGGAGATCACAAAGCGCTCGGTGCTTGATGCCATTTTGGAGCCGGAGCTCTATTGCGGGCTGTATGGGGATCTCTACCACCGGGTGGAGATAAACTACTACCCGCCCAGGGGGGATGCCAAGGAAGGCTGGGACAACATAGACATCTTTGGCTGGCTTGGCTATCCCATGCAGATAAAGGTCAACCTCTTAGCGAGGGACTCCATCCTTGCTGCGCCCATGGTGTTAGACCTTGCGCTGTTTTTGGAGCTAGTCCAAAGGGAAGAGGGGCGGGGAGGGGTTCAGAGTTGGCTCTCCTTCTACTTCAAGAGCCCCATGGTTAGGGAGGGGGCTGCTGAGCACGACCTGTTTGTGCAGTTGCTCATGCTGAGGGAGAAGCTTAGGGCTTTGGCGGGGCTTGAGCCGCTGTGTGAGCCCAGGGCCCTCCGCTGATAGGAGGCGGTGGAAATACGCCCCGCGGGCTTTACAATAGTCCGGAAGAAAGAGCCCGAGAGCACGAGAGGTGAGAGCGCTGTGGTTACCGAGGAGCGAGTCAGGGACCAGCTCAGAAACGTCATAGACCCGGAGCTCGGGATGGACCTCGTGGAGCTGGGGCTCATCTACGACATCGGGATCCACGACGGGGGGCGTCACGTGGATGTCACCTTCTCCCTGACCAGCCCCATGTGTCCGGCAGGGGATCAGATCCAGGCTCAACTCGAGAGCGAGGTCCTCTCCATAGAGGGGGTCGAGACGGTCAACGCCCGGCTGACCTTCGAGCCGATGTGGACCCCGGACATGATGAGCCCCGCCGCGAAGCTCTTCTTCGGGCGGTAGGCAGACGGAAAAGGAGGAGAGAATTGGCTTACGTCATCACCGAGCCGTGCATAGGGACAAAGGACCAGAGCTGCGTGGAGGTCTGCCCGGTCGACTGCATCTACGACGCGGGGGAGCAGTTCATGATCAACCCCGAGGAGTGCATCGACTGCGGGGCGTGCGAGCCGGAGTGCCCGGTTGAGGCGATCTACCCCGAGGACGAGGTGCCGGAGGAGATGCAGCAGTACATCACCAAGGCCCAGGAGTTCTTCGGCCTCTCGTAGCTTCCCGTAGGCGCGTTCAGGGTCGCCGGGGGCCGGCTCTGCCGGCCCCTCTTCTCTTATACTCTTCTGCGGCATGGCGAGCAGGGAGTGGCGCACGCTCGGGCACGACTATCTGCACCGCAGCCCGTGGTTCACCTTCCGGCTTGACCGGGTGGAGCTTCCGGACGGCCGGGTCATCGAGTACGGCATCATGGAGAGCGGCGGGTTCGCCTCGGTGGTGCCGGTCACTGAGGAGGGGGATGTGGTGCTGGTGCGGCAGTGGCGGCAGCCGCTCGGGGGCTTCACGCTGGAGCTCCCTAGCGGGGCGGTCGACGCCGGGGAGGAGCCGCGCGAGGCGGCCGGGAGGGAGCTCTTCGAGGAGACCGGCTACCGGGCGGAGGGGCTGGAGCACCTCGTCTCCGTGCACACCAGCACCGGGCGCAGCAACGAGGTGTGCCACCTCTTCGCCTGCCGGGCGGTGCGCGACGGCCGGGGGCCGCACCCCGAGCCGACGGAGTTCATAGAGGTGGTGCGTGTGCCGTTGCGGGAGGCGCTGGGGATGGCGCTCTCCGGCGGCATCACGGACGCCGCCTCGGTGCTCGGGCTGCTCTGGGTTGCGGGATGCTCCGGGCCGGGGTAAGCTCTAGGGAAGAGAGGCAGACCGGGGAGCCGCGAGGCTGAGAGGGCGCCGTGTTCTGGGGCGCCGACCCGTTGAACCTGATCCGGGTAATGCCGGCGCAGGGAGATGCTCGGTAGCTTCGCCGGCGCATCCCCGCTTGGCGGAAGGAGGATGCGCTACAAGTGGGCGCTTTCAGGGACGTCAGGGTGCTGGCCGAGGCGGGGCTGGCCGTGGCCCTGGCCTTCGTTCTGGGCCTGGTCAAGGTCTTCCAGATGCCGTTCGGGGGCTCCATCTCGCTGGAGATGATCCCCCTGATCCTCTTGGCTCTGCGCCAGGGGCCCTGGGTGGGGGTAGCCTCGGGGGTGGTCTACGGGCTGTTGAACCTCGCGGTAGAGCCCTACGTCGTGCACCCGGTGCAGGTGCTCTTCGACTACCCGCTGGCCTTCGGGGCTCTTGGTGTGGCGGGCTTTTTCCCGCCGACGGTGCGCGGCGCGGTCGCCGGCACGGTTGCCGCCGTGCTGGCGCGCTTCGCCTGCCACTTCGTCTCCGGGGTGGCCTTCTTCGCCTCCTACGCCCCGGAGGGCTGGAACCCCTACCTCTACTCCGCGGCGTACAACGCGGCCTACCTGGTGCCCAGCATGGCCATCGCGCTGGTGCTGGGCGTGGCCCTGCTGCGGGCGCTGGCTGGGGCGCGGCCCTCCAGGCGGCAGGCGGAGCCCGGGGGCCGGCAGAGGGTTGCCTAGCGGGAGGGGGTTGTGAAGGCGGCGGATCTTTTGGAGCGGCACCGGGATCCCTGGAACCAGGCCACCCGCCACCCGTTTCTGGACGGGGTGCGCGAGGGGACGCTCCCCCGGGGAACCTTCGAGACCTGGCTGGTCCAGGACTACCTGTTCGTCGTGGAGGGGCTAAAGTTCCAGGCCCGGCTCCTCGCCCGGGCGCCGCGGCGGGACCAGGCGCTCCTCATCGGCGGGCTCGCCGCCCTGGAGGAGGAGCTCGGCTGGTTCGAGGAGCAGGCCCGGCGCAGGGGGCTCGGCCTCGACGCGCCGCGCCACCCCACCAACGCGGCCTACTGCGGGTTTCTTGCGGGGCTGGAGAAAGAGCCCTACGCTGCCGACATCACGGCGCTGTGGGCGCTCGAGCGCGCCTACCTCGAGGCCTGGCGGGGCGCTGAGCCGGGACACCCCGACTACCGGGAGTTCGTCGAGCACTGGACCACGCCGGGGTTCGCGGACTACGTCTCCCGGCTGGAAGGGGCCGCGGATGCAGCGCTCGGGGAGGCCGGAGAGGAGGAACGGAGGCGGGCCGAGAGGGCCTTTTTGGAGGTCGCCCGCCTCGAGCGGGACTTCTGGGAGATGGCGCTCGGGACACCGGAGGAGAACGGAGGTAGAGTCGGGTGAAGAGGGTAATGAGCATAGCCACCAGCGACTCCGGGGCGGGGGCCGGCATACAGGCCGACCTCAAGGCGTTCTTGCGCTGCGGGGTCTACGGGACCACAGCCCTGGTGGCCGTAACCGCCCAGAACACCGTGGGGGTAAAGAGTATCTTCCCCTTCCCGCCCCGGGTGGCGGTGGACCAGATAGAGGCCATCGTGGAGGATATCGGGGCGGACGCCGCCAAGACCGGGATGCTGTTCAACGCGGAGATCATCTCCGCCGTCGCCGGGGCGGTACGGCGCTTCGGGATCCCGAACCTGGTGGTGGACCCGGTCATGGTCGCCGAGAGCGGGGCGAAGCTGCTCGAGGACGAGGCGGTCGAGACCTACAAGCAGGAGCTCTTCCCGCTGGCCTCCGCCATAACCCCCAACATAAACGAGGCGTTCGCGCTGCTCGGTGCCGGGGTGGACGAGGGGCGGGTGCGGGAGGCGGCGGTGGAGCTGCGCTCCTTCGGTCCCCGGGCGGTCATCATCACCGGCGGGCACACGGCGTCCGGGGCGGACCTGCTCTACGACGGGGAGCGCTTTCTGGAGATAGAGGGGCCCACCTACGACTCGGAGAACACCCACGGGGCGGGCTGTACCCACTCGGCGGCGCTCGCCAGCTTCCTGGCGCGGGGCCTGGGGCTGGAGGAGGCTGCCCGCCGGGCGCGGGAGGTCGCCTCCGAGGCGGTGCGCTACGGGATAGGCGAGATCGGGGCCGGAGCCGGCCCGGTGCACGCCCTGGGGGCCGTGCTGGAGAGGGTCGGGGCGTGAGGGCCGCGGAGGCCCTGG
>JADDKG010000312.1 GCA_020253895.1 Rubrobacter sp. | reverse complement strand
TGCTGACGAACGTGGTGATACAGCCGCTGGCCTTCCTGGGAGGGGTTTTCTACTCGGTGGACATGCTGCCGCAGGCTCTCAAGGTGGCGACGATGCTGAACCCGATCTTCCACACGGTTGACGCCGCCCGCTACGCGACGCTGGGCATCTCGGACCTGAACCCCTACCCCACGGTGGGGATCGTCTTCCTGCTGGCGGCCCTCGCCCTGGGGGCGGCGTGGCTGGCGATCAGCAGGGGGCCGAACCTTCGCTACTAAGCCGGACAGCCCCGGAGCCTGGCGCTTTGTGCTGGGGGTCTTCGCCGCCTCCCGCCTGTTCTTTATGTCCGTGGGGGCTTTGGCCGTCTGGCTGCTGCCCCAGGCGGAGCCGGCGGGCGATCCCTTGGGCCCGCCGGGGCTCCTGAGCTACTGGGCCCGCTGGGACGGGGCGTGGTACTCGGAGATAGCCGCCGAGGGTTACGGGGAGCGCGCCCCGCAGAGCACCGCGTTCTTCCCGCTGTACCCGCTCCTCCTGCGCGTGGGGATCTCGGCGGGGCTGGGGCCCGCGGTGTGGGGCGTCGCCCTCTCGCTGGCCTTCACCCTCCTGGCCCTGTACTTCGTGTACCGGATCTCGGAGCGGCTCTACGGCCTGCGGGCCGCCCGCGCCGCGACGCTGTGCCTGGCTTTCTTCCCCACCGCGTTCTTCCTGAACGCGGTGTACACCGAGGCGCTGTTTCTGGCGCTCTCCGCCGGCTCCCTCTGGGCGGGGCTGGTCCGGCGCGACCTGCTGCTCGCCGGCCTTCTGGGAGCGCTCGCCGCGGCGACCCGAAACCTGGGGGTGCTGCTGGCGCTGCCGCTCCTCTTCGAGTGGTGGCGTTGCCGCCGGGAGCTCGGCCCCCGCTCCCTGGCGGGGGTGGCGCTCGTCCCGGCCGGCCTTCTCGGTTACATGGCCTTTCTCTGGGCCCGCTTCGGCGACCCGCTGCTCTTCGCCGGCCAGCAGTCCTACTGGGGACGCGCCCTAACCGCCCCCTCCGTGACCGCCCGGATGGCCTGGGAGGCCGCCGCCGAAGGTGCCGGGTACCTCCTCCAGCCCTCGGCGCTGTTCCTGGATACCTCCCCCACCCCCGCCCTCGCCGCCTCCAACGCGCTGAACGCGATCTTCCTCGTCCTCCTGCTGGCGCTGCTGGGGGCCGCCATCGCCGTGCTCCCCCCCGGCCTCTCAGCCTACACCCTCCTCGGGGCCGCCCTGCCGCTGCTCACCCCCTCGCCCTCCTTCCCCCTTATGAGCCTGCCGCGCTTCATGCTCGGGCTCTTCCCCCTCTTCCTGGTGCTCGGGGTGCTCCTCTCCCGCAGCCGGACCGCGCTGCTCGCCTGGCTCGCCGCCAGCGCCACAGCAGGGGCCGCCCTGACCGCCATGTTCGTGACCTGGCGCTGGGTGGCCTGAAAGCCCCCGCCTCCCCTGCTACCCTGCAAAAACCCGCCCGGAGCCCGCCCTCGGAAGAATATTTTGTTTCTCATGTTGAAACACGGTGCGCATTTGTCTACAGTGCGCCGAGGAACAGGAGAGGAGGAAAGATGCTTGAGAGGATCAGGGGTTCGTCGGTAGATCCTGGGGTCTTCTACGTCTCGGTTGGGGTGGCGGCTGCCTTTGTGGTGTGGGGGGTACTCGGGACGGAGAGCCTCTCGGCTGCGGCCTCGGCCGCGCTGGGGTATGTGATCTCCAACTTTGGCTGGCTCTTTGTGCTCTCCACGTTCGGGTTTCTGGTCTTCGTGCTGTTTCTGGCGTTCTCCCGCTACGGGAGTATAAGGCTCGGCCGGGACGGTGAGGAGCCGGAGTTCAGGACCTCCTCGTGGGTTGCGATGATGTTCAGCGTCGGCATGGGCATCGGACTGATGTTTTACGGGGTTGCCGAGCCGATCTCGCACCTTACGGCGCCCCCGCACGGGCTCGCGGAGCCCGGGAGCGAGGACGCGGCCCGGCTGGCGATGCAATACTCCTACTTCCACTGGGCGCTGCACCCGTGGGCCATCTACGCGGTGGTCGGGCTCTCGCTGGCGTACTTCGTCTTCCGCAAGGGGAAGAGCAACCTCATCTCAACTGCCTTCTACCCGCTGCTTGGTGAGAGGGTGGAGGGGGCGCCCGGCAAGGCGATAGACGTTCTGGCGATCTTCGCCACGCTGTTCGGGACGGCCACCTCGCTCGGGCTCGGTGCCCTGCAGATAAACGGCGGCCTGAACTACCTGTGGGGGATACCCGTCGGGACCGGGGTTGCCATCGGGATCATCGCGGTCCTCACGGTCGCGTTCGTGGTCTCGGCGGTGACCGGGGTGCACAACGGCATCCAGTGGCTCTCCAACACGAACATGGTGCTCGCCGCCCTGCTGCTGCTGTTCGTGCTGGTGGTGGGGCCGACGGTCTTCATCTTCAACACGTTCACGGAGTCCATCGGCGACTACTTCAGCCGCCTGGTGCCGATGAGCTTCCAGACGGCTGCCTTCGGGGATGCCGAGTGGCTCGCGGGCTGGACCATCTTCTACTGGGCCTGGTGGATCTCCTGGACCCCGTTCGTCGGGACTTTTATCGCCAGGATCTCCCGCGGCCGGACGATCCGGGAGTTCGTCCTGGGGGTGCTTGTGGTGCCGAGCGTAGTGACGTTCGTGTGGTTCGCCGTGCTGGGCGGGACGGCGCTGGACATGCAGCTGGACGGCCAGGGGGACATAGCCGCGGCGGTGGCCGAGAGCCCGGCCGCTGCGCTTTTCGCCACCCTGGAGGAGCTGCCGCTCTCGGTCCCGATGTCTCTGCTGGCGATCTTCCTGGTGGCCCTGTTCTTCGTGAGCGGGGCCGATGCCGGGGCGGTGGTGATGGGGATGCTTTCCTCGCGCGGCGTCCTGGAGCCTAACCGGGCCCTCGTGGCCCTCTGGGGCATCCTCGCCGGCGCGGCCGCCGCGATCTGCCTCCTCTCCGGCGGGCTGGAGGGCCTGCAGCAGGCGGCCATCATCTCCGCCGCGCCCTTCGTGGTGGTGATGATCCTGATGTGCTACTCCCTCTTCCGGGAGCTCCGCTCGGAGACCCTCCCGGGGATAGCCCCGCCTGAGTACGACGGAGCCCGGCGCCAGGAGGCTCCCCGCCAGAGAGCCCGGAGAGAGCCCTAGGCCCGAAGACCCCCTACCCCGAATCCCTGTTCTGTAATAAAATACTGCTTCGTAATACGCAACAAAGGGCGTCCCTGCACGGACGGAGGAGCCGGGTCTTGGACGGGAAGCTGAGCTGCGACTATCTGGTGCTCGGGGGCGGGACGGCTGGTTCGGTGGTGGCCGCCCGGCTGGCCGAGGAGACGGAGGCCGAGGTCGTGCTGGTGGAGGCGGGGCCTTCCGACGAGGGCGACTGGCGGATACTGGAGCTCTGGAACTGGCCCAACCTGCTCGGCACCGGCTTCGACTACGACTACACCATAGAG
>JADDKG010000311.1 GCA_020253895.1 Rubrobacter sp. | reverse complement strand
GGGGGAGCACGACGGGCTCACCGGGACGCAGCCCGACGTAGGTGGTGGGCTCCCCACCGTACACCTCTGCGCCGGGGGTATCGAGCCCCGTGACCGGCGCCTCCGCCGCCCGCCTGGAGAGCAGCCGCACCCGCTCACCGGGAACCGCGCTGGCCATCACGCCCGCCCCGTCGTAGGCTGTCCTGCGCTTTACCCGCTCGCCGAGCTTCTCCATCGGCGGGCTCAGGACCGGCAACCGGAGGAGGGCAGAGTACTTCCGCAGGGTCGTCTGCAGGAGGTCGGTGAGCAGGGTGTGCTCCCCGTCGTAGGCCCGGAGGTTGGCCTGGTGGAACATGAGCGGGTTGATATCCCCTTTGAGCATGTAGGAGAGCAGGACGTCGCTCTCACGGTCCAGGACCTCCCTGTAGGTGAGGTTCTCTCCCCAGAAGTCCCGGTAACGCCGGTTGTAGTCGGCCGTCCACTCCCGGGGCGTGGAGACGTCGAAGCCCAGGTTGGTCGGGTAGCGGGGGATGACGAAGATGTCCGGCTCAAGCGGGTGGTAGAGCCCGGCGTTAGGTGAGGGGTTGTCGAAGCCCGGCTCGGAGGTATCCCCGACCAGGTAGCGGATCCCCTCCCTCCGGGCCGCCCGCATGGCCTCCGGGTTGTTAAGCCCGGAGTACTCCGGGGTGACGAGGTTGAGGGGGCTGTAGCGGGCCAGGTTCGTCTGTCGGGCCCAGGCGTCGTTCTGCTCCAGCTCGGAGGCCGCCGTCCGGTAGTCGACCTCATCCCAGTCCAGATGGCGGTATGTGTGGTTGATCCAGCGGAACTCCTCCTGTAGCTCGCGGGCGGCGGGGGTGAGGGTGTCGGGGATGTAGAGGCCGGTGGTCCCGTAGGCGTTGTACGCCAGGTCCAGGCGGAGCTCGCTGAAGAGCTCCCGGGAACGCCACTCCCGCTGCCGGGCGGCCGACACCCGCAGGTCTTCTCCGGTCATCCTGTAGGAGCCACCGCCGACGAGCTGATCCGGGATAAAGACGTCATCCACGTGGGCGGTGAGGTACACCCTTCGCTCGCCCAGAAAGAGCCCGCCGGTGACCCAGTCGATAAGCCCGTAGGAGAGGAGGAGGTTGTGGGTGAGCCAGGGATTGCTGGAGAAGGTGAGGGCGAGGGTCTTCCTGCCGCCGGGTCGTTCGGCGAGCACGGCGAGGGCGTGCCCCTCGCCGTCGACCAGCAACGGGGTTGCATCCCCGGTGGGCCGGGCGCGGTAGACAAAGGCTTCCCGGACCTCGACCGGGGTCTCGGGGTTCAGGTAGCCGAAGATCTCGCGCCCCCGGGCGGTGAGCCTGGCCCGGATGGGAGCTTCTCCGGAGCTCTCGGGGGGACGCAGGCCGTACTCCGGGCCGGGGTAGGCGTACCAGGCCAGCCGGCGCACCCCGAACTCGGCCTCGTACTCGCGCAGCGCCCGCCACTCCTCCCCGGAGAGCGCGCTGCGCGTCCGCTCCTCCCCCGGCGGTGTATAGGAGAGGTTGCCGCTGGCCAGGATCACACCCTGGTAGAAGCCCCGGCAGCCCTCCGCGAGCCGCTCCCGGGTCAGCGGCGGCTCCTCGGAGGCTATATACACCGAGTACGGGGTGCCCAGGTAGTCCAGCGTCTGCCGGATGGCCGGGAGGGTGCTCTCCCCGCCGTCGGCCGAGAGGACCAGCAGGCGCAGGTCCCTGCTCGGGCACCCGAGTTCCCGGGAGGAGGGCCACGGCGTCTCGGCCGGAGGGAGGGCGTGCGGCGAGCCGCCGCGTCCGCCCTCTGCCTGGCTGGGGGCAACGTCGCCGTAGTTCTCCGGCACCCGCAGGCCGAGACCACCGCTGTCGGCCCCGGGCAGGGTCAGAAAGAGGACCGCAAGCCCGAGGGCGAAGAGGGCTGAGATCGCGACGAGGCTGTAGGCCACCCGCACGGTCGGTATCACCTCACGAGGACATCGGCTGCCGGCTGAAGGTCAGGTACTCCAGCTTCCCGAAGCGCTCCCTGAGCAGGGCCAGGGAGAAGAGGGCCCCCAGTACCGAGGCGGCGAGGAACCCGTAGCCGTAGAGACGGGGCCCCGCCGGGACGGTCAGCGCGGTCAACACGACGTTCGCCACGAGAAACAGGGAGCATGCCGCGAGCGCGCTGCCCCTGAGGTCCAGATACAGCAGGATCAGGACGGTAAACAGCAAAAAGACCTGGGCGCTCATCCCGACCACCATCACCCTGAAGAGAGGCCAGTAGCCGGGCGGCAGGTCCAGAAACCGGGTAAGGGGCGTGAGCACCGTGACCGCGAGGAGGGCGGTGGCGCCCTGTACCTTCAGCAGCGAGAGGTAGCTGCCCCTGAGCGAGCGGATCATGCCCCGCTTCGCATCGAGCAGATCCTCCAGGCCCAGCCGGCTCTGGATGGCGTCGTAGAAGCTCCTGTAGTGGGTGTAGAAGTCCGTCTCGATGCTCACGGTGAACAGGGCGAGGGACGGGATGATCACCAGGCTCGCCACGAAGAAGGAGGTGTCGTAGGGCTGGAAGACGTCCAGAAAGCTGCCCACGTCGGCCCCGGCCGGGGAGAGCCAGAAGACAAACTTATCCGCCCACAGGCCCATGTTGTACGTCAGGCCGATCGCCACCAGGGAGGGGTAGCGCCGGAAGTACCCGGCGAACCCCAGGCTCAGCGGCCGCTCGGGTTCGAACTCCGCGAGCACCCGGGCCGCCAGCAGGCCCAGGGCGATCATCTGCCCGCCGGCAAAGCCCATCAGGTAGGCCGCAAGCCCGTAGCGCGAACCGAGCAGCGTGGCGGCGAGAAAGCTGATCAGGTACCCGGCCCCGAACGCCGCCACGATGGAGAGGTAGTCGCGGGCGGCGGAGAGGAAGACCATGGCCACCCAGATCCCGCTCACCGCGACGTAGAGGGCCGCCGCCGGGAGCCGGTAGCCGAGTGGGAGGTCGGTGAGGGCCAGAAGGGCGTTGATGACCACGAACTGCACCCCGCATGAGAGGGCCAGCACGGCGACGAAGGTCGGCCCCACCGACCCGATGCGGTTCAGGTACAGCTCGTCGGCCAGGTAGCGGGTTACGACCATCTGGATCAGGCCGGTGGTGATGAGCGAGACGGCGAAGGTGTGGGTGATGGTGGCGGCGAACAGGGCGACTTCCTCCCGCGAGAGGAAGGTTGCGGAGACCGCCCCGAGCAGGCTCAGGGCCACCACCGAGAGCAGCCAGGGGCCCGAGGAGATCACCGCCGCGTAGAGGTAGCCCCGGATCTTGCCGAGGTAGCTCTCCCGGCGGACGGCTTTCTGGAGCTCGAAGCCTATCCCCGCCATGTCCCGGCCCTCTCCGCCAGCCGGTCGTAGATCCTGAGGTATGTCCTGTTCAGCTCGTCCTCCCGGTAGAAGCGTTCCATCCGGGCTACGCCGGCCCGCGCCATGTCCTCCCGCAGGCGCGGGTCTCTGGCCAACCGGATAAGGGCGTCCGCCGTCTCCCGGGGGCTGGCAACCGCGGTGATGATGCCTCCGGGGCCCAGCGCCCTGTCCTCAGGGGTGCGGCCGTGGAGCAGCTCGGCGCAGGCGCCTACGTTGGTGGCCACCACCGGCACCCCAGCGCTGTTGGCCTCCAGTATGACCAGCGGCTGGCCCTCGCTGATGCTGGTCAGCACCAGAACGTGCATCCTCCGGTAGTACTCCAGCACGTCCTGCGGCCCGGTGTAGACGATCCTGTCCTCCAGACCGAGGAGCGAGGTAAGCTGGCGGCACTCCGCGAAGTACTCCGGGTCCTCCTCCGTCGGACCTATGACGTAGGCCTTGAGGTTGGGGATCTCGGGCTCGGCCAGCTTGACGGCCCGGATGAGGGTCTTGACGTCCTTTATGGGGACCACCCGGCCCACAAAGCCCACGACAAACTCGTCCCTGGGGCGCGGAGCCTCGCGTGCCGGACGGAACCGCTCGGGCCT
>JADDKG010000310.1 GCA_020253895.1 Rubrobacter sp. | reverse complement strand
TTCGTCTTCGAGCTGACCGAGGAGGTGTTCGATCAGGAACCTGTCCACCCGAAACACCTTCACTCGTCCGCCTACGTACACCACGGCGAGCTCCGCTTCGCCCCTCATCTGACGGTTGTATGTCAGCTCCAGATTGCGGACACTACCCAGGTTGGCGTGTAGCCGGTCGGTATTCTTCATCGTAGTTCCTTACTTCCCGGCCGATCCAACGGGGTACTCCCCTCCGGCATCCAGACCTTCGATGGCCGCGTAGAGGTCCAGCCGGTTGACGATGCCGACGACCTCGTCGTTCTTGGTGACCACAACGCTGGAGACGCCTTCGGTGAGCATCATGTGGGCCGCGGCGAAGACGCTCTTGCCGACCTCTATCCGGGCGACCTCCCGGCTCATCACCTCGCGCACCGGGCGGTCTGCTGCTTAGGTGAAGTAGGGTGCCCAACCGTCCGCGTCTTCGGGTACGAAAGAGAGGCTTCGCAGCGACAACAGGTACTCGGGGAGGGCTGAGCCGAGCAGGTGACGGTCGCTTATGAAACCCACCAGCTTCCCGTTCTCTTCCACCGGGACGCCGGGCACCCTGTTTTCCAGCAACACCCTCAACGCCTCCCTCGCGGGGACGTCCGGCGGCACGCTCACCGGAGGATGCATGATCTCCTTCAAACCTCTGATCCGTTGTTTCGTATCGCTCATCGTTCGCTCCGATGCTCTTCGCCGTACATTCCCCGCGTCCGGCGCACCACTTTTCCTGTGACGCTCTTTTCCGTGGGCCATCAGGAGGGCTTCGAGTAAGTCCTCCTGGCTCACGTCCCGGGTGAGGGCCACCAGCACGCAGCCCGCTCCTTCGTTCATGGCTCGCTCCTTCTTGCCGACACCAGACGCTTATCGACCCCCAGCGTGCACGGCGGGACGCCGCTCGTGGTCGGGCTCGGCCTTCCTCAAGGCCATGCAGGTGAGCAGGACCATGTCTCCCTCCCGAACAAAAGGGAGCGCAGCAAATCTCTGGCGGGGTTGCCATCCTTCCAGCCGAAGTAGCGGTGCGGTCTTCCGCCGGTGGCGTCCCGCAGATACAGCAGGACCGCGGCGATCGTGTCCGGCACGGGCAAGCCCTCCGCCCGCAGCACCCGAAAGCCACCGACCTCCGCGCCCCTGACCACCATCGTCGCGCCAGCGGACTCCGAAGGGTTGACCACCTCCAGAAAGAGCGCCGGTTCCCCAGCGAGAACGGGGTCGTCTTCGCGTTGCTCCCTCGACTTCCAGGCGTATTCCTCGGGGTCTTCGCCCGCCCGGGGCCGGTGGGCTATGACGTGGATCTCCTCTCGTCCCGCCGCCTCTTCGATGAAGCTCCGGGCCACATCGTCGGGCTCTATCCGCGCCGGACGCCGCACCCTCCAGAGGAGCGGGGAGAAGACCGCGCCGCCGAAGATGAGGTCCACCTCCCTCACTCCCCTTCGAGCCGGTCCAGCGCCAGGTTGAGCTCCAAAACGTTCACCCCCGGCTCTCCGATGAAGCCGAACAACCGACCGTCGGTGTTCTCCTCGACCAATCGCCTCACCGCGCTCTCGGGGAGATTGCGCGCCTGGGCGACGCGTGGGATCTGCACTTCGGCGTTGGCGACGGAGATGTGCGGGTCGAAACCGGAGCCGGAGGCGGTAACGGCGTCCACCGGGACGGGGGCGTCGGCGGGGAGGTCGTTCGCCTCGCGGTACTTCTCGACACGCTTCTCTACCTGATCTATTAGCGCCTGGTTGGTGGGCCCGAAGTTGGTGGCCGCGCTGCTGGCGGCGTTGTAAGGAGGTTCCGTTGCGCTCGGACGCGGGTGGAAATACCGGGGCTCGGTGAACTGCTGGGCGATGAGTTCCGAGCCGACGACCTCGCCGTTGTTTTCGATCAAGCTCCCGTTCGCCTGGTACGGGAAGATGAGTTGGGCGACGCCCGTCGTCGCGAGCGGGTAGGCTAGTCCGCAGACGAGCATGAACAGCACCGCCGAGACGAGGACCGGTCTCATAAGCGAGGCGGATGAGGTATTTGCCTGCGTGTTTTCTCCCATTTCCAAGTCAGTCTCCTAACGAGAAGGTTTTGCCTTCGAGCATCTGGAATTCCTCGACTATAGGTCCGAGAGCCCACGAGGGGAAGAAGGTGAGCCCGCCGACGATCACGACGGTCGCAGCCAGCGTCACCGCGAACGTCGGGGTGGCGGTGGAGAAGGTCCCTGCGGTCTCTGGGACCCTCTTCTTAGCCGCCAGCGACCCGGCGAGGGCCACGAGCGGCACGATTGTCAGGTAGCGTCCGAAGAGCATCGCCAGCCCCACGGTGGTGGTGAAGAAGTAGGTGGTATCGCCGATGCCCTCGAACGCCGAGCCGTTGTTCTGCGTCCCGGAGGTGAAGGCGTAGAGGATCTCCGAGAAACCGTGAGCGTTGGGATTGTGCAGGCTTTCGAGGGCCCCCGGCCAGACCATCGCCAGTCCCGTGAAGCCCAGGATGCTCGCAGGCGTGATCAGGAACGACAGGACCACGAGGGCTACCTCTCGCGCCTCTATCTTCTTGCCCAAAAACTCCGGGCTCCTGCCCACCATCAGCCCCACGATGAACACCGTGAGGATGGCGAACTGGATCAGGTACAAAAACCCAACCCCCATGCCCCCAAACACCGATGCGAACTGCATGAAGGCGATGGCGACCCATCCGCCAAGCGGCGTGAGCGAGTCGTGCATGCTGTTGACCGAGCCGGTCTCGGTGGCGGTGGTCACGGCGACGAACAGGGAGGTCATGTTGGGGCCGAAGCGGACCTCCTTGCCCTCCATGCTCCCCCCGCCCTGATCCGCCGTGAGGTTCTGGTCCGCGCCTACGCTCGTCAGTATGGGGTTGCCGTACTGCTCTGCCGAGTAGGCGATGGCTACCCCCATCACGAACAGGAGCATGGCCGCCGCGAACAGGACCCACCCCTGCTTCTTGCGCGCGACGGAGAGCCCGAAGGCATAGAGGATCGAGGCCGACGTCAGGAACATGGAGAGCATCTGCAGCACGTTCGTCAGGTTGGTCGGGTTCTCGAAGGGGTGGGCGGAGTTCTGAGAGAAGAAGCCACCCCCGTTGTTCCCGATATGCTTGATCGAGGAGAGGCTCGCCACCGGCCCGCGGGCTATCTCCTGCGTACCACCCTCGACGGTGGTCACGGTCGCGTTCGGCAGCAGCGTCTGCGGCTCGCCCTGCCAGACGTAGATGAGCGCGAGCACGAAGCAGAGCGGCAGGAGGTAGCGATAGGTTACACGGGTGAGGTCCACCCAGTAGTTGCCCACGCCCCCCGACTCGGCGCGGGTGAAGGCCCGGATCAGGGCGCCGGCAGCGGCGAACGCGGTCGCCGGGGCTACGAACATCAGGAACGTAATGACCGCCATCTGGTTGAAGT
>JADDKG010000031.1 GCA_020253895.1 Rubrobacter sp. | reverse complement strand
GCGGCGGGGAGCTGCTCGGGGTCTACGGGGCGCGTGGCGGGTGGGCCCGGCCGGAGGTGGTGCTGTGCGGGGGGTAGTGGTGGCGCTCGGGAACTTCGACGGGGTGCATCTCGGGCACCGGGCGGTGTTGGGCAGGGCGCTTGAGGAGGGGAAGGCGCGTGGGATGCGGGTTGTGGTCGCTACCTTCGATCCTCACCCGCGGGCGGTGCTCCGGCCTGGCGAGGCACCGCCGCTTCTGACGCCCCTGCCGATGCGGAGGAGGCTCCTGCTCGATCTCGGGGTGGACGAGGTACGCGTCATCCGCTTCGACCGCAGGCTCTCGCTCAAGAGCCCCGAGGAGTTCGTCCGGGAGGTTCTCGTGGGGGAGCTCGGGGCCTCGGTGGTGGTGGTCGGGGAGAACTTCCGGTTCGGCCACCGGGCCGCCGGGGACTTCGGGGATCTCGAGCGGCTCATGCGCTCCTTCGGGGGCGAGGCCGTAGGCGTTCCGGTGCGGGGGCTCGATGGGGGGCAGGAGGTCAGCTCCACCCGGATAAGGCGTCTCGTTCTCGAGGGGCGGGTGGAAGAGGCCTCGCGGCTTCTCGGGCGGCCCCACGCCGTGTGCGGGCGGGTGGTGGAAGGGGAGAGGAGGGGGGCCAAGATAGGGTTCCCCACCGCCAACCTGAGGCCCGAGGAGGGGGTGGTCGTGCCGGGAAGGGGGGTATACGCGTGCGTCGTACGGGTGGGGGAGGAGCGGTACGCCGCGTGCACCAACGTCGGGGTCGCCCCCACCTTTGGCGGGCGCTCCGAGAGCCTCATCGAGGCCCACCTGCTGGACTTCGAGGGGGATCTTTACGGCAGAGAGATAGAGGTCGGGTTTCTGCGCAGGATTCGGGGGGAGAAAAAGTTCTCCGGGGTAGAGGAGCTTCAGGAGCAGATCCGGCGCGACCTGCAGGAGGCCCGTCGGATAACGGACGCTACTATCTGATACGTGTGGTAGCATATGATGCCGAAGACACGACAGAAGAGCGCAAGAGAAATAGAAGAGCCGGAGCAAGAAGAAGAGGAGAAAGAGGAAGTTGGCGGCAGTAGAGAACAAAGAGGAGACGATCCGGGAGTTCCGGACCCACGAGGGGGACACCGGCTCGCCGGAGGTGCAGGTGGCGATACTAACCAGGCGCATCGCGCATCTCACAGAGCACCTGCGCGAGCACAAGCACGACTATCATTCCCGGCGGGGTTTGCTCAAGATGGTGGGCAAGCGGCGCCGGCTCCTGAAGTACCTGCAGAAGAAGGACGTTGAGCGCTACCGGACGCTCATCTCCAGGCTCGGCCTGCGCCGCTAGAGCCGTCTTCGCCAGCAACAAAGAGGAGAAGAAAAGAATATGCGACTAGAGATTCCCGTTGGTGAGCGCGCCATCGTGCTCGAAACCGGGAAGCTGGCCCGGCAGGCCGGCGGGGCGGTGACGGCGAGGTTCGGCGACACGATGGTACTCTCCACCGCCACCCGCTCTGAGGAGCCGCGCCCGGGGGCCACCTTCCTGCCCTTGAGCGTGGACATCGAGGAGCGGATGTCCTCGGCGGGCAAGATCCCCGGGGGATTCTTGAAGCGTGAGGGGAAGCCCTCCGAGAAGGCCATCCTCACCGCCCGCCTCACCGACCGCCCGATAAGGCCGCTCTTCCCGAAGGACTACTACTACGAGATACAGGTCATAGGCACCGTGCTGGTCGCCGACCAGGAGAACCCCTACGACGTGGTCAGCATGGTGGGGGCTTCGGCGGCGCTGGCGCTCTCGGACATCCCGTTTGGCGGGCCCATAGGGGCTGTGCGGGTGGGGCGCCACCCGGACGGTGGCTTCATCTTTAACCCGACCTACCAGCAGCTGGAGGAGAGCGATCTGGACATAGTGGTGGCCGGGACCAAGGAGGCCATCACCATGGTCGAGGCGGGGGCCCGGGAGGTCACCGAGGACGTGGTGGTCGAGGCGCTGCAGGTGGCCCAGGGGGTCATCCGCGAGCAGGCCGAGGCCATCGAGCGGTGGGCCGCCGAGCACGGCAAGGAGAAGCAGCCGTTCGAGGAGCCCGGGAAGAACCCTCTGGTGGAGGAGCTGAGGGAGGCCTACCTGGAGAGGGTCAAGGAGGGCCTCATCAGCACCGACCGGCGGGCGCGACACGAGGCCATAGACCGCCTCAAGGAGGAGCTTGTCGAGGGGCGTCCCGAGGAGGAGGTGCCGCTGGTCCTCGACGCCCTCGCCCAGCTGCAGAAGGAGGCCTTCCGCAAGCTCTACCTGGAGGACCGCAAGCGCACCGACCTGCGAGGGTTCGAAGAGATCCGGCCCACCACCGCCGAGGCCCACGTGCTGCCGCGGGTGCACGGCACGGGGCTCTTCACCCGGGGGGAGACGCAGGTGCTCTCCTCGCTGGCGCTGGCGGATCTGGGGCTCGTGCAGCGGCTGGATACCCTGGAGCCCCAGACCACCAAGCGCTACATGCACCACTACTACTTCCCGCCGTACTCCACGGGGGAGACCGGGCGCCTGGGCCCGCCGCGGCGGCGGGAGATCGGGCACGGGGCCCTCGCGGAGCGGGCGCTGCTTCCGGTGATCCCCTCCGAGGAGGAGTTCCCGTACGCCATAAGGATCATCTCCGAGGTGCTCGAGTCCAACGGCTCCTCCTCCATGGCCAGCGTGTGCGGCTCGACGCTCGCGCTCATGGACGGCGGGGTCCCCATAAAGGCCCCGGTGGCGGGGGTGGCGATGGGGCTCGTCAAGGAGGGTGATGAGTACGTCATCCTCACCGACATACAGGGGCTCGAGGACCACATGGGGGACATGGACTTCAAGGTGGCCGGGACCCGGGACGGGATCACGGCGCTGCAGATGGACATGAAGATCACCGGGGTCTCCGCCGGGCTCTTGAAGGAGGCCCTGGAGCAGGCCCGGCGGGGGCGGCTGGAGATCCTGGACATCATGCAGGAGGAGATCGCCGAGCCCAGGCCCGAGGTTTCCGACCACGCCCCGCGGGTGGAGGTCATCCAGATCCCCACGGACAAGATCGGGCTGCTCATCGGCCCCGGCGGGAAGACCATCAACGCCCTGCAGGACGAGTACGGGGTGAACATCTCCGTGGAGAACGACGGGACGGTCTACGTCGCCGGGGTGGAGGGGATGTCGGTGAAGGCCGCCGTCTCGGCCATAAAGGGGATGACCAAGGAGGTCGAGGCGGGGGACATCTACGTCGGCAAGGTCGTCAAGACCACCAACTTCGGGGCGTTCGTGGAGCTCACCCCGGGCCGGGACGGGCTGCTGCACATCTCGCGTCTGGCGCCCGGCAAGCAGCGGGTCCGGCGGGTGGAGGACGTGCTCAAAGAGGGGGACGTGGTGAAGGTGCGGGTGCTGGAGATAGACAAGCAGAACCGCATCTCGCTGGAGATGGTGGAGGACTAGTTTTGAGCGATCCCAACATCCGCAAGAGGGAGCTCCCGGGCGGCCTGAGGATCTTCACCGAGCCCCTTGAGGAGGCCACCAGCATCTCTTTGGGGGTTTGGATCCGGGCCGGCAGCCGCGACGAGCGGGACGAGGTCGCCGGGATCACCCACCTCATGGAGCACATGCTCTTTAAGGGCACCCCGCGGATGGACGCCCTGGGGATAGCCCAGGCGTTCGAGTCCATTGGGGCCCAGGAGAACGCGGCCACCGGCGAGGAGTACACCGTCCTGTACGCCCGCTTTCTACCCGAGCATCTGGAGCGGGCGCTGGACATAATGAGCGACATGGTGCTCCACCCCACGCTCGCCGACCTGGAGCGGGAGCGGGAGGTGATCGTGGAGGAGATCCGGATGTACGAGGATCGTCCGGACCAGCTGGCCGACGAGCACCTCTCCTCCCTGATCTTCCACGGCGACCCGCTGGGGCGCCCGATCATCGGGTACGTAGAGACGGTGCGCGGGGTGGACCGGGAGGGGCTCAAGCGGTTCCATGCCGCGACCTACACCGCCCCGAACGTGTTCGTGGTGGGCGCGGGCCGGCTGGACCCGGAGAGGTTCGAGGCGCTGGTGGAGAAGAAGCTCGGCGGGCTTCCGGCGGGCGAGCCGTTTGTCCGCGCCGTCCATCCCCGGGCTCCCGAGAGCCGCTTTCTGTTCAAGCCCAAGGAGACCGAGCAGTACCACGTCTCTCTGGGCTCGCGGGGGTTGCCGGCCGGGAGCGAGGACCGCTTCGCCATGGCGGCCCTCAACAACGTCCTGGGCGGCGGGATGTCCAGCCGGCTCTTTCAGGAGGTGCGGGAGAAGCGCGGGCTGGCCTACGCCGTCTACTCCTACCACCAGGGGTATTCCGATGCTGGGGCGCTCAAGATCTACGTCGGCTCCACCACGAGCAACGTGGAGGAGGCGGTGCGCGTGATCGCCGCCCAGCTGGAGCGCCTGCGGGAGGAGCCGGTGAGCGAGGAGGAGCTGGAGAGGACCAAGCAGCAACTAAAGAGCTCGACGCTGCTTGCGCTGGAGAGCACCTCCGCCCGGATGAACCGCATTGGCCGGGGCGTCATAACCGGGACGGAGCTGCTTGCGCCCGAGGAGATGTCCCGGCGTATCGAGGCGGTCACCGCAGAGGACATCCTCCGGCTGGCCCGGCGGCATTTGAGCCTAGAGAACATGTACCTCGCGGCGGTCGGTCCAAAGGAGATAGACCTCGGAAGGTATCTTGAGAAGGCTCCCTAATGATCGCGTGGGGAGCGCGCGCCGAAGGAGGTAGTCTGAGCTGTTAGACAACAATACCGTGCACGTCGTGCCCCTCGGAGGGCTCGGCGAGATCGGCAAGAACATGACAGCCGTACACCAGCGGAGCGGGATGCTCCTGGTGGACGCGGGCCTGGCGTTCCCGGACGAGGAGATGCCGGGCGTAGATTTGGTGCTCCCGGACTTCACCTACCTGCGGGAGCACGCAGAGAGGCTGCGGGGGATAATCCTCACCCACGGCCACGAGGATCACGTGGGAGCCATCCCCTACCTGCTGCGGGAGTTCAAAACGCCCGTCTACGGGACCCGGCTGACCCTGGGGTTGGTGGAGAGCAAGCTCCAGGACTTTGGCATCAAGAACGCGGATCTGCGAGAGGTGGGCGCCGGGGAGAAGTTCAGCTTCGGTGGCTTCAACGTGGAGTTCATAAACGTCACCCACTCCATCCCCGGGGCGGTGGCGGTCGCGCTCCGCACGAGCGCGGGCCTGTTCGTCTTCTCCGGCGACTACAAGGTGGACCTTACCCCCATAGAGGGCGAGCCCATAGACCTGGGAAGGCTGGCCGCCCTGGGCGAGGAGGGGGTGCTGGCGTACTTCGGGGATTCCACCAACTCCGAGCGCCCGGGCTACGTCCCCTCGGAGCGGGTCGTCGGCGAGACCCTCAACGAGGTCTTCCAGAGCGTGCGGGGGAGGATCATCGTAGCCTCCTTCGCCTCGCACATCCACCGCATCCAGCAGGTGGTCGAGGCGGCCAAGCGGCACGACCGGCTGGTGGCGGTGACCGGCCGCTCGATGGTCCGCAACGTCCAGATCGCCCGCGATCTGGGCTACCTGGACCTGCCGGACGCGATGATGGTGGACCAGCGGGATATCGCCAGGATCCCGGACCAGGACCTGGTGGTGCTCACCACCGGCTCGCAGGGAGAGCCGCTCGCCGCCCTCTCCCGGATAGCCAGCGGCACCCACCGCACGATAGAGGCAGGCCCGGACGACGCGGTGGTCATAGCCGCCCACCCCATCCCGGGTAACGAGCGTGGAGTCTCCCGCACGATCAACAACCTGATGCGCCGCGGGGCGCAGGTGTTCTACAGCCCCCTCAAGCCGGTCCATGTCTCGGGGCATGCCGCCCAGGAGGAGCAGAAGCTCATGCTCTCCCTGCTCAAGCCCCGTTACCTAGTGCCGGTGCACGGGGAGTTTCGCCACCTGATGCACCACGCCTTCACCGCGCGTTCCCTGGGGATCCCGGAAGAGCGGATCTTCGTGCTGGAGAACGGCGCCCGGCTGGAGTTCCGGGACGGGGAGGCCCGCCGTATAGAGGACGTCTCCTCCGGCATGTTCGTGGTGGACGGCGGCGGCTTGGCGGATACCTCCGGGGCGGTGATGCATGAGCGGCAGCAGCTCGCCGAAGAGGGGATGTTTATCGTCATAGCCCGCATCGACGCCCAGAGCGGGGCCCTCGTGGGCGAACCCGACGTCATCTCGCGCGGCTTCGTGGACCCGCAGGCGGCTAACGGCCTCGTGGAGGGCTCCATCGAGGTGGTCAGCCGCACCCTCCGCCGGACCGCAAGCCGCAAGATCACCGACTGGGGCCAGCTGAAAAACGAGATCCGGCGCGACCTCGCCTCCTTCCTGGCAGAGCGGACCAACAAGCGCCCAATGATCCTGCCGCTAATAGTTGAGGTTTGACCTTCGCTTCACCCCCACATGCTGGGATTGACGCTTGAGCAGAGGCTTATGCGCTAGACTTAGAGCATGGCTTCGGGTAGACGCAAGGGCGGTTCCCGCGGCAGGAAGGGGAGAAAAGGCGGGCTGAAGGCCGCTCTTCTGGGGCGGGTGCGGAGGCTGGTGCTCTCCCGGGAGGTGTCAGGGGCGCTGCTCCTGGGGCTCGGCCTCTTTTACTCGGCGGCCTTCGTGACCGGGCGGGGTGCCTTCCTCGGCGAGGTCGGGAGGCTCGCCGTTACGCACCTGCTCGGCCCGGTAGGGCTGCTCGTTGCGCCGCTGGTTGCGGCTGCGGGACTTGGGCTTCTCCTGCGCCGGCTGCCCGTCCGGAGGGTGGCGGGAGCCGGGCTGCTTCTGCTCGCCCTCTCCGGGACCCTCGCCGGGCGCTCTCCGGAGGGTGGCGGGCTTCTCGGCGGGGGGCTCTACGGGGCCGTCCGCTGGCTCTCCGGCGACATAGGGGCGGTGCTGGTTCTCTGCGCCCTGTACCTCTCCGGCGTCTCCCTGCTCACCGGGGTGGGATTTGGGGAGACCCTTGCCGCGGCCCGCTCCGGCCTGCGCGGGCTTGCCGGCAAGCTGCGCTCCCGTTCCCGGCGGCGGGCCTCCTCTCGCCGGCCCGCCGCCGGGGAGCCGCAAGGGACGGAAGAGGCCCGCCGGGAGCCCGAGGGTGGGCTGGATGAGGGTGTGGAGGAGCTGGAGGGGGGATTTGAGGTCGTGCTGCCCCGGCTGGCGG
>JADDKG010000309.1 GCA_020253895.1 Rubrobacter sp. | reverse complement strand
TGCTGCTAGAGTGCCCGCCTAGCTTTTGAAAACCGATAACCGATCCGGAGGGGGGATCTTTTGTCCGGTACGCGAGGCGCGTCTTTGCGCACGCTTTTGCTCGGTGCTGGTCTTGCGGGCGCTTTGGTGGCGCTGCTTCTGGCTGCTTCCGGGGTTGCGTGGGCCCAGCAGATGATGGCTACGTGGTACGGCCCGGGCTTTGAGGGCTCGACGACCGCCAGCGGCGAGCCTTTCGACCCCAACGACTACACGGCGGCGCACAAGACCCTGCCTTTTGGGACCAAGCTGGTCGTCACCTACAACGGCAGATCGGTGGTGGTGCGGGTGAACGACCGCGGCCCGTACTCGGGGGGCTACGACCTGGACCTCTCGCAAGCGGCCGCCGAGTATCTCGGGCTGACCGCGGTCGGGGCGGCGGCGGTAGACGTGGAGTTCGCCGACCCTTCCACCCCTACCGGGCCCTACAGCGGCTCCGGCGCGGTCCGGCAGTCCGCCCCGCCTGCCGGGCAGGCGGAGCCGCAGCCTGCCGCACAGCAGCCCCAACGGGAGGGCAGTGGCTCCGGGACCGCGGCTCTGGATCAGTACGCGGAGGGCGGTGGTGATCGGCAGCCGGCGGCCGCTCCGGAGCAGTACCGGGAGGAGCAGCCTGTTGCGGACCGGCGTGAGGAGCAGGCGGCTGCACCGGAGCAGTACGACGACGGCGAGGAGCCTTCGCCGGGACCGGTTCCCGGGGTCAGCCTGAAGGGGGCCCTGCAGGATATCGCCGAGGACCCAGCTGAGGCGCAGAACTGGATCGAGCTGGCCGAGGCCGCCGCTCCCTTGCCGGAGGCGGAGCCGACGCCCGCCGGGGAGCCCCGGCAGGAGGCCGCGGGGGAGGCCGATCCCGCCGCCGGCGGCGGGTCCACCCTCGGCATCTCCGTGCTCCCGGACACCGGTGGCGCTCCGGCGGCCGTGCTCGCGGGGACGGCCGCCCTGATCCTCGCCGGGCTTGTCGTGGGGCGCGGGATCTTCCGCCGGTAGCCCCTGACACGGTCCTGGATCCTCCGGGAGCGGGACGGGGATAGAGCCCCGTCCCACTCCCTTCTGTCCGCAGGCGTATAATCGCCCGGTGTCCGTGGAGAGCCTGCATAATGGCAAAGAGCGGCGTATGCTCGTCCGCTACGCGGGCGGGGCGCGGGGGGCCCGCTCTGCGGCCCGGTCCGGGGCCGTCGTGGTGGTCGTGGATGCCTTCCGGGCCAGCGCCACCCTGGCCGCCCTCGTCCACCGGGGTGCTAAGGTGGTGACGGTGGCCTCCGTCGAGGAGGCCCTCTCCCTGCCCGCCGATCTTCGGGTCGGGGAGCGGGGAGGGGCGAGGGTGGCGGGCTTCGACCTCGGGAACTCCCCCACGGAGGTCTTGGAGGCCCGGATAGAGCCCGGCAGCCTGGTGGTGATGAGCACCACCAACGGTACCCGCGTCGTGGAGGCCGCGGAGGGTGCCGCGGCGGTCTACGCCGGCTCCTTTGTCAACGCCGGGGCGCTCGCCCGGGCCCTGATCTCGGAATCGCCCGAAGCGGAGGTCGTGGTGGTGGGCTGTGGCTGTAGGGGCCACCGGTCCTCGGAGGACGAGGCGGCGTCTGGGGCGATCATCCACCGGCTGCGCGCTCTGGGAGCCGCGGCCGACCCCCGCGCCCGGGCGGTGGAGGAGGCCTACCTCTCGCGCCCCCTCGGGCGGCTCGTGAGGAACGCGGCGGCCCGCCGCCTGGTACGGCTCGGCTACGCCCGGGACGTCGGGTTCTGCCTCAGGGAGGACGTCCTCCCCGCCGTTCCCCGGCTGGTGAACGGCGCCTTCGTGGGGGCCGGAGCGCCCGCAAAAAATCTTCTTGACAGCAGGGAGGTCCGCATTTACTCTGAAGGTGGGCCGGCGGACCAAACGTTACAAGCCGGTGACGGGGTCCGCCAATCCGCCGCAGAAAGGAGGTGAGCCGACGCAATGACCACCATCACCCACGAGAGGACTCGGGAGTTCACCCGGGAGGAGGTGGACCGGGCCATCGACGTCATCGAGCGTCACCTGGAGAAGGAGGCCCGCACCCGCAACCTGCTGGATGAGCAGGCGATCATGCGGCCGAAGGACCTGTGCAAGCAGCAGGGCCTCGACATGGTCGCCGAGCTGCGCAGCATGATGTGAGGGCGTCCACCACGAGGCTTTAAGCCTGCGAAGGGGGATGCACAGTAAGCGGCATCCCGTAGAAGCCATACGGGCTGTCCATCCCCCTTCGATAGGCTGCGAAGAGGGCCGGGGGTATCCCCGGCCCTCTTCGTGTCTGGGCGTTAAGAGCGGAGGAGGAGGGATTCGAACCCTCGATACCCCTGTTAGAGGTATAACACCTTAGCAGGGTGCCGCCTTCGGCCGCTCGGCCACTCCTCCATGGAGGGAGGATTATATCAGAAGGATGCGGGGGCGTTCTCGCCGGCGGTCCCTATCAGGCCTCACCTGCGGGTTCGCCCTCCAGGATCCTCTCGCCGGAGATTTCCTCCTTCATCCGGGCCAGGGTCGCGTTCAGGGCCGCACCGAAGAGGATCGTGAGCGAGGAGATGTAGAGGTAGAGGAGGAGGACTATGGCCACGCCGATGGAGCCGTAGGTCTTGTTGTAGGAGCCGAAGTTATTCACGTAGAAGCTGAAGGCGGCGCTGGCGATTACCCACAGCAGAACCGCCACGAGGCCGCCCGGTGTGATCCAACGGAACGGCTGTTCGACGGCGGGGGCGAGGTAGTAGATGAGGGCTACCGTGACCACCAGGAAGAGTAGCGCCACCGGCCAGCGGGCCACGTTCCACACCGCCTGAAAGAGTTCCCCGAGGCCGAAGTAGCGGGCGATGGCCTCACCGATGAGAGGGCCGAAGACCATCAGCAGGACCCCGAGGAACACGAGGCCCGAGAGCCCGAGCGTCATCCCGACCGCCAGCGCCCGGACCTTCCAGAAGGGACGGGTCTCCTGCACCTCGTAGGCGGCGTTGAGGGCCTTTATTAGGGCGTTGAACGCTCCCGAGGCGGACCACAGGGTCAGGAGGATACCGAAAGAGAGCAGGCCCGGCGCCGGGTGCTCGCCCCGGATGACATCGCCCATGTAGGTTGCTATGAGGCCGTAGACCTGATCCGGGAGCACCTGCCGGAAGTAGGAGAGCACCTCTGCGGCCAGCTCGGGGCTGGAGAAGGTGCCCATGAGCGAGACCAGCACCAGCATAAAGGGGAAGAGCGCCAGGATGAGGTAGTAGGCCAGCTGGGCCGCCATCCCGAGCGCATCGTCTCGCTGGAGCTTCTCCACGGTGATCCGCAGCGCACGGAGGCTCATCAGAACCCTGAGGTCCCGCGCGAAGTCCCTGAGCGAGCCCTCCGCCGGACGGCGGGCCGCCTCCTGAAGCCCCCGCTCCGTCTCTCTGTTCCTGAGCGGCGCCATGTTGGGTCCCTGGCAGTTTATAACCCGGATCACGTGCCCCGAAACCCGCCGGGTGGCGAAGGGCAGCCTCTGCCGTATACTCGGCGCATGAGGCTCATCGTCGCCGAGAAGCCCTCCGTGGGACGCGACATCGCGAGCGCCCTCGGCGGGCACCGCAGGGCGAAGGGATACCTCTCCGGGAGCGGCTGGGCCGTCACCTGGGCGCTCGGGCACCTCGCCGAGCTCGCCCCTCCCGACGCCTACGGGGAGCAGTACAAGAGGTGGCGCCTGGAGACCCTGCCCATACTCCCAGAGCGGTTCAGGGTGCGCGTCAACCCGAGGACCCGCGAGCAGTTTGCGGTCGTGAAGGGGCTGCTGCGCGACCCGTCGGTCACGGAGGTCGTCAACGCCTGCGACGCGGGGAGGGAGGGCGAGCTCATCTTCGCCTACCTCTACGGCCTCTCCGGGTGCAAAAAGCCGGTGAGGCGGCTCTGGGTCTCCTCGCTCACCCCCGAGGCCATCCGCGAGGGCTTCGAGGCCTTGCGCGACGGCCCCTCGATGAAGCCGCTCGAGGACGCCGCCCGCAGCCGCTCGGAGGCCGACTGGCTGGTCGGGATAAACGCCACCCGCGCCTACTCCGTCCGCTTCGGGCGGCCCGGCAACGTCCTCTCCGTCGGCCGCGTCCAGACCCCCACCCTCAGGCTGCTCGTCGAGCGCGAGAGGGAGATAGAGAGCTTCAGGCCCGAGAAGTTCTTTACCGTCCACGCCCGGTTCGCGCGCGGCGGGGAGAGCTACGACGGGCTCTGGTTCAGGGGGAAGGAGAGCCGCCTCAAGGAGCGGGAGGCCGCCCAGGAGATAGCGGGGAAGGTCCGCGGCGGCACCGGCGTCGTGAAGAAGGCCGAGAAGCGGCAGACCTCGGAGAGGCCGCCGCTACTCTACGACCTCACCGAGCTCCAGCGCAACGCCAACGCGAGGTTCGGCTTCACCGCCGAGAGGACGCTCAGGGCCGCCCAGGCGCTCTACGAGGAGAGGAAGCTCATAACCTACCCCCGCACCTCCAGCCGCTACCTCTCCGGGGACATGGTCGGAACGCTCAGGAAGCGCGTCGAGGCGGCGGGGGGCCTGCCGGAGCTCGCCCCCTTCGCCGAGAGGCTCCTTGCGTTGGGGCGGCTCCCGGTGGGCAAGCGCATCGTCGACGACTCGAAGGTGACCGACCACCACGCCATCGTCCCGACGAACAGGAGACCCTCCGGGGGGCTCCCGCCCGACGAGGCGAAGGTCTACGACCTGGTGGCGCGGCGTTTCCTCGCCGTCTTCTTCCCGGCGGCCCGCTTCGAGAACACGACCGTCGTAACGGAGGTGCGCGGGGAGACGTTCCTGAGCAAGGGACGGGTGGTGCTCGAGGCCGGGTGGCGGGAGCTCTACCCCGACGGCGTCGGCGGCAGGAAGGAGAAGGAGCCGCCCGTGCTGCCGCCTGTGGAGGCCGGGCAGGAGTGGCCGGTGGCGAAGGTCGGTGTCAAGGAGGGCGAGACCAAGCCGCCGCCGCGCTACTCCGAGTCGGCGCTCCTCGGGGCGATGGAGACCGCCGGGAAGCTCGTCGAGGACGAGGAGCTGCGGCAGCAGATGAAGGACTCCGGTCTTGGCACACCGGCGACGCGGGCGGCGATCATCGAGCGGCTCATAGAGGTCGGCTACGTAGAGCGCGAGAAGAAGGCGCTCGTCCCCACCGCCAAGGGGCGCGCCCTGATAGGCCTTCTCGGCGATGGACCCCTCGCCTCACCCGAGATGACCGCCCGCTGGGAGAGGCGGCTCGCCCGGATAGAGCGCGGCGAGGAGCGGCGGGAGGGCTTTATGGAGGACATAAGGAGCTTCATCGTCTCCATAGTCGAGGGGGTGCGCCGGATGGAGGGCGAAAAGATAGCCGCCCCTGACGGCGGGAGAGAGCCGCTCGGGGCCTGCCCGAAGTGCGGATCACCGGTGGTCGAGACGAAGAAGGCGTACGGGTGCTCTGCGTGGAAAAAGAGCGGCTGCGACTTCGCCATCTGGAAGACAATAGCCGGAAAGCGCGTGAGCCAGGCGCAGGCCAGAAGGCTTCTCGCGAGGGGCAGGACGGCGCGGCTCAAGGGCTTCAGGAGCAAGGCCGGCAGGCCCTTCTCGGCCGCTCTCGTCCTCGACGGGGAGCGTCGGGTGCGGCTCGATCCGGGCCGGGACGATTAGCCTGCCCCGCTGCTTTCGTGGTCGGATCCCTCCTTGCCGGTTAAACTCTCTTGTCGGTTATGCGAGTGATCGTGGTAGGGGCCGGGCTCGCCGGGCTCACGTGCGCGAAGGTTCTGCACGAGGGCGGCGCCGAGGTGGAGGTCTTTGAGGCCTCCGACGGCGTCGGCGGCCGGGTGCGCACCGACGAGAAGGAAGGATTCCTGCTGGACAGGGGCTTCCAGGTCTACTTTACAGCCTACCCGGCGGCCCGGCGGCACCTGGATCACGGTGCGCTGGACCTCCGCTACTTCGAGCCCGGGGCGGTTATCCACCGGGACGGTGGCCGCGAGGTCCTCTCGGATCCCCTGCGAGACCCGGCGGCGCTGCCGCATACCCTGCTCGCCCGGGCCGCCACCCCCTCCGACAAGGTCCGGGTGGCCGCTCTGGCGCTCAGGCATCTCCTTGTGGGGCGCGGCCCCGAGGCAGCCGGGGAGGTGGAGGGGGAGGATGAGAGCATACTCGCCTGCCTGGAGGCCCGGGGCTTCTCCCAAGGCTTTATAGAGGCCTTTTTCCGGCCCTTCTACGGCGGGATACTCCTCGACCGGAGCCTGTCGGCCTCCTGCCGGATCCTCACGTTCACCTTTCGGATGATGGTCCGGGGCGGGGTGGCGGTCCCCGCCGGGGGGATGGGAGAGATCCCGCGCCAGCTCGCCGGTCGGCTGCCGGAGGGAGCTGTGCGGCTGGAGAGCCCTGTGGACGGGCTGCTGCGGGAGGACGGCCGGGTGAGGGGGGTAAGGGGCCCTTGGGGAGAGCGGGAGGCCGACGCCGTGGTCGTCGCCACCGACGCCCCGGAGGCCCGGCGTCTCACCGGCGAGAAGGTGCCCGAGGGCTCGGTGGGCGAGGTCTGCCTGTACTACGAGACGAGCGGCGTGGGCGGCGGGAAGAAGATCCTTCTCAACGCCGAAGAAGGCGCCTTTATTAACAACGCCGTCGAGATCAGCAACGTCTCCGAGCGCTACGCCCCGCCGGGGCGCCACCTGCTCTACGCCATAACCCTCGAGGGCTTCGGCCTGCCGGACGATGAACTCCTGCGGCGTGGCGTCGAGGAGCTCTCCCGCTGGTACCCGCGGGCGGACTTCCGGCCTCTCGGGCTCCGGCGCATCCCCTACGGGCAGTTCGCCCAGCCGCCCGGTGTTCACGCGACGCTGCCCGGCAACCGCACCGCCTCTCAGGGCCTCTTCCTCGCCGGCGAGTACACCGTCGACTCCTCTATAAACGGCGCGATCCTCTCCGGCGAGCAGGCGGCCCGGGAGGTGCTGGCCCGCTGATGGGGGAGCCGGCCCTAAGGATAGAGAACCTCCGAAAGACCTACCCCGGCGGGCTCCTCGCCCTCGGCGGCGTCTCTTTGAGGGTGGAGGCCGGGCGTTTCTTCGGCCTTCTGGGGCCCAACGGGGCCGGAAAGACCACGCTCATCAACAGCGTCGTAGGCCTCGCCCGGCCCGACGGCGGCAGGGTGGAGATCTTCGGGCGGGACGCCTTCCGCGAGTTCCGCGAGGCCCGCCGGCTGGTCGGGGTCTCCGCCCAGGAGATAAACCTGGACAAGTTTCTCACCGTGGAGGAGACCCTGCTCTACCACGCGGGCTACTACGGCGTCCCGAAGAAAAAGGCCCGCGACCGGGCCGAGGAGCTTCTGGAGCGCTTCGCCCTCACCGGGAAGCGCAAGGACCGGGTAAACACCCTCTCCGGCGGGATGAAGCGCCGGGTAATGTTCGCCCGCGCGCTGATGCACGACCCCCGGCTGCTGTTCCTGGACGAGCCGACCGCCGGGGTGGACCTTGAGCTGCGCTACTCGCTGTGGGAGTACATCCGGGAGCTCAACCGCGGCGGGCTCACCATCCTGCTCACCACCCACTACCTGGAGGAGGCCGAGGAGCTGTGCGAGGAGATAGCCCTGATCTCCGGTGGCCGGATAGCGGACCAGGGGACGACGGAGGATCTGAAGAGGAAGTACGGGGCCTCGGATCTTGAGGAGGTCTACCTGAGGGTGGTGCACGATGCTGGCTGACCGGCCCTTCCGGACGTTGCTGAAGAGGGAGATCCTGCGCTTCCTGCGGGTCTGGATGCAGACGGTGGTCCCCACGCTCGGCACCTCGGTGCTGTACCTGGTGGTCTTCGGCCTGGCGCTCGGCACCCGCATCCGGGAGGTGAGCGGGGTGCCCTACCTGGAGTACATCCTGCCCGGCATCGCCCTGATGAACCTGGTGACCGGGGCCCACATGAACTCCTCCTGGTCGGTCTTCGACGCCAAGCGGGAGCGCTACATAGACGAGGTGCTCATAAGCCCGATGAGCGACCTGCAGATAGCGCTGGCCTACACCCTGGGCGGGACCCTGCGCGGGATGCTCATGGGCCTGGGGGTGCTGCTGGTTGGGGTCCCATTCGTCGGGCTCCACATAGAGCACCCGCTGCTCCTCCTCCTGATTGGG
>JADDKG010000308.1 GCA_020253895.1 Rubrobacter sp. | reverse complement strand
GCCTCACCTTGCCCTGGGCGGTGAGGGTCATGAGCTCGGCCAGGTCGTTGTAGGTGCCCACCAGGTTGCCGATGATGTTGCGCTCGGTGGAGATGATGTCTATGGTGGGCACCTCCACAACCCCGCCGTAGCCAACGACAAAGTGCGAGCCCCGCGGCCGGGTCATCCTCCAGGCGTCCTTCTCGGCCCCCTTCTCCCCGACGAAGTCCATCACCACCTCGGCCCCGCCCCCGGTCATGTCCAGGACCTTCTCCACGTAGCCGCCCTCCACCTTCACCGTCTGGTCGGCACCGAGCTCCTTGGCCAGCTCCAGAGCCTTCTCGGAGGGGTCCACCACGATGACCTCGGCGGGGGTGAGGGCCTTTAGGGTCTGGATGCCGATATGCCCCAGCCCTCCCGAGCCTATCACCACGCACCGGGTGCCGGGATAGAGCAGCGGAGCCGCCTTCTTCACCGCGTGGTAGGCGGTAAGCCCCGCATCGGCCAGCGCCGCTATGTCCTTGGGGTGCAGCCCCGGGTCGAGCTTTACCACCGAGCGGGCGCTGGTCTTCAGGTACTCGGCAAAGCCCCCATCGCGCGAGAGCCCGGGGAAGGCGGCGTTCTCGCAGTGCATGTCGTCGCCCGCCCGGCATGCCCGGCACAGCCCGCAGGTGATGAGCGGGTGGACTATTACCGTGTCCCCGGGGGAGACGTTTGTGACCGCAGAGCCCACCTCCTCCACCCAGCCGGCGTTCTCGTGGCCGGGGATGTAGGGCAGGAGGGTGTGGTCCGGATCCTGTATGGGCTGCCACTGGCCCTCTATGATGTGCAGGTCGGTGCGGCAGAGCCCCGCGGCCCCGATGCGTACGATCACGTCGAAAGGACCCTCTATCTTTGGGTCCTCGACCTCCTCTACCTTGAGCGGCTCGGTGCCTATCTTCTCGTCGTACTCGTGCAGCCGGGCTGCCTTCATGCGCTGCTCTTCTCCTTTCTCCTGTATCTCGCTTCGAGCAGGTCCCTGCACAGGGCCCCGTTGCCCTCCAGGCTGATCCTTGTGAGGCGCGCCTTCTTCAGGTGCTCGACCACCGCCTCCTCCGGGATGGGCTCGCCGCTCGCGCTGAGAAGCAGCGGGGAGGAGGGGGAGAGGTCGAGCCCGAGCTCCTCCCGGCGCTCCAGATATACCTCGAGCTCCCGGCAGGCTGGAACGTCGCCGAGGCGCATTCGGGAGAGCTCCTGCGGGCTCTTCCCCCGGGCCATGAGGGCGCGGCAGAGGATCTCCTGGCGGCGGACGAACGCTTTCTTGCGGAAGGTCTCGCGCACCGCGTCGAGGTCCTCCCCGGTGGTCTCGTCGGAGAAGCTCGCCATCGCCCTGTCGAAGCCTGCCTCCTCCCTTACCCCGCGGTTTATCTCCTCCGCGACGTGGAACTCCTCGAGGGTGACCTCGGCCCGTTCTACCCGCGGCAGCGAGAGAAGGGCCCTCTTCGCGTCCTCGGCCATGATGTAGGCGAAGTTGGGCGAGCAGAAATAGGTGGGGAGCCGCAGCCTGACGGAGACGGCATCCCCCTTCCGCTCGATGCGGGAGACGAACCCCAGGGAGGTTACCGGCTCGTCCAGCTCCGGGTCCCGGACACCCGAGAGGGCCTCAAGGACCTCCGCCTCGCTCACACAGCTCACGGCGCGACGGGCTCGGAGTCGCTCCCGACCGGGCCGGTCCCCGCGTGGGCCCCCTTGAGCCTCAGCTCCTCCGGCACCTCTATGTCGTAGAGCCCGGCCAGGTTGAGGCCCAGGATCTTCTTCTTTATCTCCGGGGTGAGCGTCCCGTACTCGCCCTGCATGTCCTCCGGGATCTGGAAGTCCACGAACTCCTCTACAAGCCACTTGGGATGCCAGAGTGCGTAGTCGCTGGCGAACGTGATCCTGTCCTCCCCCAGCCAGTACAGGAGCTCGCCGATGATCTGGGCGAAGTAGCGCGGGCGGGTGTGGATAAACGGGATCGCCACCGCAAGCCCCCCGTAGACGTTGGGCTCCTGGGTCCCGATCCAGCAGAAGTCCTCGAGGCGCGGAAGCCCCACGTGCTCGACGATGAAGTTGAGGTCGGGGAACTCAGAGGCCGCGTCGTCCACGTCGGCCACGTCGAAGGCGTCGCGGTTTAACGGCCGGATCGTGGGCCCCTTGTGGACGTGGATGTTGACGATGCCGAGCTCCTGGCACTTCTCGAGGTAGCGCTTGGCCCAATCGTCCTTGAGGCTCCAGCCCTTGGAGCGGCCCTTCCACTCGGCGGTGTAGAGCTTCACCCCCTTGAGACGGTACCGCTCCGCCAGCCGCTCCAGCTCCCTCAGCCCCGCCTCCTCGTCCCGGGGGTCGAAGGAGCCGTTGACGATGAACTTGTCCGGGTACTTCTCGGCCAGAACCCCGTCCTGCTCGGTGGTGTTGAACCCGTTCTTGTAGAAGTCGGTGAGGTAGGTTGGTTGGAAGATGGCCTTGTCCACGTAGCCCACCTCGAAGAGGTCGTGCAGGATCCTCTCCTCAGGGTACTTGTAGAACTCCTCTATGGGCCACTTGTACTCCTCGGGGCTCAGCGCGCTGTGGTAGTCGTAGAAACACTCTATAAACTGCTGGCCGTGGACGTTCTTCCAGTTCTCCGGGCTGCCGTCCCAGAAGTGTACGTGCCCGTCCACCACAAAGTACTTCTCGCCGTCCTTCTCGTACACCGCTCCTCCTTTCCTGCTCCTGACCACATACTATCCCGCGTATGTTGTGCGTCAAGGCACGAGCACGGATTTTCCAACAATGGGGGAAAACGCACCCGGCGTGCTCTGCGGTGCCCGGGGTAGTAACATCGGGTCTTGAGCGTTCAGAGCCATACCTCGTATAGAAGAGGGGGTGGTGAGGTGAGGCGGGAAGAGGGGATCGGGGAGCGGCTTGGGGGCAAGTTCGCCAGCGCGCGGCGGGTGCTGAGGGTCTTGGATCTGGTGAGCCGGCGGGGGCCGGACCTCACGGCCAAGGCCATAGCCCGGGAGCTCGGGGTGAGCCTCTCGACCTGCTACTACCTGCTGAACGTGCTCATCGAGGAGGGGTATCTGGAGCGGCTGCCGCGCCGTAAGGGCTACCGGCTGGGACCCGCGCTGACGCGGCTCTACGAGCGGAGCTCGAGGCCGGGAAGGGTAGAGACCCGGGTAGAGCCCGTGGTGCGTGAGCTCGCCGAGATCTCGCTCCGCCACGCCTACCTGGGGGTACTCTCCGGCGGGCTTGTCACCGTGGCGCAGGTGGAGGCGCCGCCCAAGAGGAGGGAGGAGGAGGTGTCCGGGGTTAGCGATCCGCAGCCCCAG
>JADDKG010000307.1 GCA_020253895.1 Rubrobacter sp. | reverse complement strand
GAACATAACCTTCAGGTTGCCGTGGGCGGCGGAGCGCAGGATGGCCCGCAGCTGGGTCCGGAAGAGGTCCGGCTCGTCGAGGCACATCCGGATCCCCCGCCATCCCAGAAACGGGTTCTCCTCCGCCGGCTGGTCGATGCCCGGGAGATCCTTGTCCCCACCCACGTCGAGGGTGCGCACGATCACCGGCCGGCCGCCGAAGACCTCCACAACCCGGCGGTAGGCGGCGTACTGCTCCTCCTCGGAGGGCAGCTCGTCTCGCTCCATGAACAGAAACTCGGTCCGGAAGAGCCCCACCCCCTCCGCCCCCCAGGAGAGCGCCTCCTCCGCCTCCTCCGGCGAGCCCAGATTGGCGGCCACCTCTATCCGGCGCCCATCCCGGGTACGCCCCTCGACGTGCCGGTACTCCCGAAGCAGGGCGGCCTCGGAGGCCGCCTTCTTCCGCCGCCGCTCGAAGTCCTCAAGCGTGTCCGGGTCCGGGTCGGCGACGGCACAGCCCTCGCCGCCGTCCAGGGCGACCGTGGAGGCCCCGAGCGCCCCCTCCAGCTGCTCCCCCACCCCCACCACAGCCGGTATCCCGAGGGAGCGGGCCATTATCGCGACGTGCGAGGTGCGCGAGCCCTCGGCGGTCACGAACCCGAGCACCATCCCCTTCGGGAGGCGGGCCGTGTCCGAGGGCAGGAGGTTGCGGGCCAGGATCACCGAGGGGCGCTCCAGCCCCTCCAGCCCGGAGGAGGGACCGCCTACCAGCTCGGCGGCGATCTGGGCGGCCACGTCACGCACGTCGTCGGCCCGGGCGGCCATGTACTCGTCCTCCATGGCGGCGAAGGCGCCGGCGTACTCCTCGCCCACGGCGAGGACAGCGGCAGCGGCGCTCTCCCGCCTGCTGCGCACCCGCTGCTCCACCTCGGAGGCGAGCTCGGGGTCGGCGGCGATCTCCGCGTGCGCCTCGAAGATGGCGGCCTCCTCCCCGCTCCCCGCCTCCCGGAGTTGGCGGGCGGTGTCGGAGAGCCGCTCCCGGACGGCCTCCACCGCACGCCGGAAGCGCGAGACCTCGCCTTCCACAGAGCCCTCGGGGATGCTCCCCCCCTCGGGGACCGGAGCCCGCTGGGCGTAAACGTAGGCCGGTCCTACGGCCACCCCTTCGGAGGCCGCAACCCCGCAGAGGCGTACGGGGTTACCCATCCGGCTAGGGTTCCTCCGAGGTTACGATCTTGACCAGCGCCTCGACGGCCTCCTCCGCGTCCTCACCCTCGGCCCGTATGACCACCCGGTCGCCCTTTTTGGCCCCGAGCGTCATGAGCTTCAGCGGGCTCTTGGCGTTGGCCTCCTTGCCGTCCTTTATGACCACGATGTCCGAGACGAACTGCTTGGCCGTCCCCACGAACCTCGCGGCCGGCCTGGCGTGAAGCCCCTCGTCGGGCACCACCGTCGCTTCCCGTTCGACCATACGGCTCCTCACCTAGAGAGACGCACCGCAAACACGTTTTTGGCGCTCCCGAAAGCGCCCCCGCCCCGGGGAGCACCCGCAGTCTATACCAGAGAGCCTCCGGACGCCTAGCGCGGGGCCATGCGTAGCGCGCCGTCGAGCCGGATGACCTCGCCGTTGAGCATCTCGTTCTCGACGATGTGCTTTGCCAGCGCGGCGTACTCCTCGGGCCTGCCGAGGCGTCTGGGGAACGGCACCTGCTTGCCCAGGGACTCGCGCGCCGCCTCGGGAAGCGCGGCGAGCATCGGGGTGTCGAAGATCCCGGGGGCTATGGTGACGACCCTTATGCCGTGCTCGGCGAGCTCGCGGGCTATGGGGAGCGTCATGGCGACCACGCCCCCCTTGGAGGCCGAGTAGGCGGCCTGCCCGATCTGACCGTCGAAGGCCGCCACGCTCGCGGTGTTGATAACGACCCCCCGCTCGCCGTCCCCGGTCGGCTGGTTCTGCGCCATCGCCGCCGCCCCGAGCCTTATGGCGTTGAAGGTGCCGACAAGGTTTATCTGCACGGTGCGCACAAAGTCCTCTAGCGGGTGGATGCCCTTTCTGCCGAGCACCTTCTTGGCCGGGCCTACTCCCGCGCAGTTGACGACGCCGTGCAACCCGCCGAAGGTCTCCAGCGCAGCGTCCACCGCCCCCTGCACGCTCTTCTCGTCTGTAACGTCGGTGCGGACGAACTTGGCGCGCTCCCCGATGCCGGAGGCCGTCTGCTCTCCAGCCTCCTCGTTCACGTCGGCGAGCACCACGCTCGCCCCTTCCCGTGCGAACAGGCGCGCGGTCGCCGCCCCGAGTCCCGAACCGCCGCCGGTGATGAGAAACGTCCTGCCCTCTAACAGCAAGCCTCCACCCTCCCTCCGTACGTTTTCCCTGTGCTCTAGTCCTCGACCCTCAGGACAAGCGCGGCCCCCGTGTCTCCGGCGGCGCAGCCGGTAAAAAGGCCTGTACCGCCGCCCCGCAGCCGGAGCTCCTCGACGAGCTCGGCGATGAGCCGCATCCCCGTGGGACCCTGCGGGTGCCCGAAGACGAGGCTGGAGCCGTACCGGTTTATCTTATCCTGCGGGAGACCGAGACGCCGCGAGAGGTAGACGTCGTTGACCGCGAAGGGGTTGTGGGTCTTTACGGCGTCCACCTCGCGGACGGCGAGCCCGGCCTCCTCCAGCGCGGCGAGGGCCGCGGGGACGGGTGCCCTGGGCATCCGGGCCCTCTCCACCCGGGCAAACCCGGTGGCGAGCAGCCTCACGACGCCCTCCCCTCCGCCGAGCTCGCGCGCCCGCTCTTCTGTGGTGATCACCGCCCCGGCGGCCCCGTCGGCCGGGTGGGTCTGGCTGCCGAAGGTGATGACGCCGCCCTCGCTCAGGGGCCGCAGGCGCTGCAGCGCCTCCCGGCTGGTGGGGTACACGCCATGGTCCTCCTCCAGCGTCAGGGGCTCGCCGCGGGGGCGCGGCACCTCCACCGGCACCATGTAGCGGCGCTGGAAGGCGCGGTTGTCGGCGAGGGACTCGCGGTACTGCTCGTAGCGCAGCAGGGTGACCTCATCGAGCTCCTCCCGGGTTATCCCCTCCTCGGCGGCCACGGCCTCGGCGGTGGCCACCATGGACTTCCCGGCCCACGGGTCGCGGGCGAAGGCGTCCAGGACCCAGTGCTCCACCTCCGGCGCGCCGCCCATACCCGAGGGGTTGGGGTAGAGGAGGGTGGGTCCGTTGGAGGTGCGGTCGGCGGTCACCACGAGGGTGGGGACCGGGCTCGCGGAGGCCGCGGCCGCGTGGAGGCAGGCCACCGAGGTGGCGCAGGCCTGCGAGATCATCGGCCCCAGGAAGGTCTTCAGCAGGCCAGAAAAGGCCTTCGGCTCGGTCCAGTCACCCGGCTGGCCGGTTTCCGGGTCGTTAATATCAGCCAGGCCGTTTTCTGGCTCGTGGCCGTGCTTTTCTTCGTAGGCCTCGAGCAAGTGGTCGGCGCGGTAGCG
>JADDKG010000306.1 GCA_020253895.1 Rubrobacter sp. | reverse complement strand
TCAGCGGCGAGAGCATGCGCCGGCTGATGGAGGAGGGGACCTTCTGGAAGCGGTACAGGCCCTACTTCCGCTTCTCCGAGGAGGAGATGGAGCGCCGGCGCGACGGCATACTCATCGACCAGATGCCGGCGGCGCTCAAGCCCTTCCGCCGACAGATCTTCTCGGAGGCCGGGCAGTCGCTGATGAACCGGCTGGGGGTGCCCCGGATCCTCGGCGAGGACAACCGGAAGCTTGTGGCGGGCTCGCCGCTGCTTCTGGCGGTGCTGCTGGACAGGAACGAGTACCGTCCCGGGGAGCTCTCGGGCTTCTACTCGGTGTTCGGGATGGGGGCCGCGGTGGAGAACATCTGGCTCGCCACGGTGGAGCTCGGGATGGGGATCCAGTTCGTCTCCACCCCGATGGAGATCCCGGAGAACTGGCGCAGGATAGAGCGGCTGCTGGAGGTCCCGGAGGAGCTCGCGCTCATGGCCGTCTACCGTCTGGGGTACGTCCCCCAGGAGGGGCGGCGTCCGACCATAGACTGGCAGAGCCGCCAGCGCAAGCGGCTCTCGCAGTACGTCTTCCGCGACACCTGCCGGAGGCCGGAGCGCGACGATCTGGGGGCGGTGCCCGCCGGGGAGGGCGGGTGAGCCCTGACCCGGCCATCCTGGCGGTCGCCACCGCCGTCCCGCCGTACCGGATCGGCCAGGGGGAGGCCAAGGAGTTCGCGCGCGCCCTTTTCTCCGCCTCCCACCGGGACATAGACCGGCTGCTGCCCCTCTTTGACAACGCCCGGGTGGAGGGTAGGAACTTCTGCGTCCCGCGCGAGTGGTTCGAGCGTGACCACGCCTTCCCGGAGAAGAACGCCCTCTACGAGGAGTGGGCGCTGGACCTCTCCGAGAAGGCGGCGCGACGGGTCCTCGACAGGGCCGGGGTGGGGCCTGAGGAGGTGGAGGCCGTCTTTCTGGTCTCCACCACCGGCATCAGCACCCCCTCGCTGGACTCCCGCCTGATCTTCCGGATCGGGCTCTCCCCGCACGTGCGGCGGGTTCCGGTGTGGGGGCTGGGGTGCGCGGGAGGGGCGGCGGGGCTGGCCGCCGCAGCCGACCACGCCCGGGCCCGGCCGGGGCGGAAGGTGCTGCTGGTGGCGGTGGAGCTGTGCGGCCTGACCTTCGTGCGGGGGGACCTCTCCAAGAGCAACCTCGTTGCCACGAGCCTCTTCGCCGACGGGGCGGCGGCGGTGCTTCTCGGCGAGGGGGAGGGGCCGGAGGTGATCGGTGGCCACAGCACCACGTGGCCGGGGACGGAGGACGTGATGGGCTGGGACGTGGTGGAGGAGGGGCTGAGGGTGCGCTTCGCCCGCAGCGTGCCCCGCCTCGTTGGGGAGCGGATGGCGCAGAGCGTGGAGGCCGCCTGCCGCGCCTGCGGGCTAAAGGCCTCGCAGCTGCGGCACCACCTGCTGCACCCGGGCGGCACGAGGGTGCTGGAGGCCTACGAGAGGGTACTGGACGTGGACCCGCGGGACCTGGAGCTCTCGCTCGGGGTGCTGCGGGAGTTCGGCAACATGTCCAGCGCCACGGTGCTCTTCGTGCTGGAGCGCTTTCTGGAGGACTACCCGGCGGGCAGCGGGGAGCCGGGGATCGTCTCCGCCCTCGGTCCGGGGTTTGCGGCGGAGCACGCCCTGTTCAGATGCTAGTCGCGCTCGGGGTGGGGTTGGTGGCCCTCCAGCGGCTTTTGGAGCTTGCGCTCTCGCGCCGGAACGAGCGGCGGCTGCGGGCCCGGGGGGCGGTGGAGCGGGGGAGGGGGCACTACCCGGCGATCGTGGCCGTCCACGTCCTGTGGCTCGCCGGGACGCTCGTGGAGGGCCTGCTGCGCCCGGGGCTCCCCCCCTGGTGGCCCGCGGCGCTCGCCGCCTTCCTTCTGGCACAGCCGCTCAGGTACTGGGCGATCCTCTCGCTCGGCGAGCGCTGGAGCACCCGGGTGCTCGTTATCCCCGGGGAGAGGCTCGTCCGGCGCGGCCCCTACCGCTACCTCAGGCACCCCAACTACCTGGCGGTCGTGATCGAGATCTTCGCCTTCCCCATGATCTTCGGGGCCTGGGTGGTGGCTGTGGTGTTCTCGGTCCTCAACGCCCTCGTGCTCTACGTGAGGATAAGGGAGGAGGAGCGGGCGCTCTCCGGGCTGGCAAAGCCCGCGGACAGGCGTTAGGATAACCCCGCGCCGGGCCTTCCCGCCCGGAAGAAGCCAGGAGAGGTGCATGCTGGATCTCAGATACATCCGCGAGAACGCCGGGGCGGTAAAGAAGAACTGCGCGGACCGGGGCGTCGAGGCCGACGTGGACCTCGTCGTCGGACTGGCCGACCGCCGCTCCGCCCTCCTCCAGGAGCTGGAGGGGCTCAGGGCCCGCCAGAACCAGCTGGCCAAGGCCGTCGGCAAGGAGCGCGACGAGGGGGCCCGGGCCCGCCTCATAGAGGAGTCTCGCGAGCTCAAAGAGCGCATCCCAGAGCTGGAGGAGGAGCTGCACCGGGTCGAGGAGCGGCTCACCGAGGAGCAGCTCAAGATCCCCAACCTGACCCACCCGGAAGCTCCCATCGGCAAGGACGACTCCGAGAACGTGGAGATACGGCGCTGGGGGGAGCCCAAGGAGTTCGGCTTCGAGCCCAAAGACCACGTGGAGCTCGGGGAGGCGCTCGGCATCATAGACTTCGACGCCGGGGCGAAGACGACCGGGAGCAAGTTCTACTTCCTGCGCGGGGACGCGGTGCTCCTGGAGCTCGGGCTCGTCCGCTTCGCGCTCGACCTGCTCTCCGGGCGGGGCTACGAGCTCGCCATGACCCCGGATCTGGCCCGCGACAGGATGCTCCTCGGGACCGGTTTCGTGCCCCGGGGGCCGGAGACCCAGATCTACTCGGTCGAGGACACCGACCTCTCCCTCATCGCCACCGCCGAGATCACGCTCGCCGGGCAGCTCGCCGACGAGATCGTGGAGGAGGGGAGCCTGCCCCGGCGCTTCGCCGGGCTCTCCCACTGCTTCCGCACCGAGGCCGGGGCCCACGGGCGGGCGAGCCGCGGGCTCTACCGGGTGCACCAGTTCACCAAGGTGGAGATGTTCGCCTTCACCACCCCGGAGCAGTCGGAGGAGATGCACCGCGAGATGCTCGGGATAGAGGAGGAGATCTTCCGGACCCTTGAGATCCCGTACCGGGTGGTGGACATCTGTACCGGCGACCTGGGGGCCGCGGCCTACCGGAAGTACGACGTGGAGGCCTGGATGCCGGGCCGGAGGGACTACGGCGAGGTGACCAGCACCTCCAACACCACCGACTACCAGGCGCGGCGGCTGGGGATCCGCTACAGGCCGGAGGGCGGCCGGCCCCGGCTGCTCCACACCCTGAACGGCACCGCGATCGCGGTGAGCCGGACGATGATCGCCCTGCTGGAGAACCACCAGCGAGAGGACGGGTCGGTGGTGTTGCCGGAGGCTCTGGTCCCCTACGTGGGCCGGGAGGTTCTCGGCCCGCCGCACCGGTAGGGAGGAGGCTTTCGGGGACTACCGTCCGCGGGTCCCGCAGCGCCCGCGCGTAGAGGAAGAAGGAGAGGAGTTTCAGACGGATGACCGAGGCGGTCGAGCGGCTTACCAAGAAGAGCGAGGACTCCAGCAAGTGGTACCTGCAGCTCGTCAGGATGGCGAAGCTCGCGGACTACGGGCCCGTGCGCGGGACCTTCGCCATAAGGCCCTACGGGTTTGCCATCTGGGAGCGCATCCAGCAGGACCTCGACGCCCGGTTCAAGGCCACCGGCCACCAGAACGCCTACTTCCCGCTCCTTATCCCGGAGAGCCTCCTGATGAAGGAGGCCGAGCACGTCGAGGGCTTTGCACCCGAGTGCGCCTGGGTGACCATGGGCGGCGACGACGAGCTGGAGGAGCGGCTGGCCATAAGGCCCACCTCAGAGAGCATAATCTGCGACTTCTACCGCAAGTGGATCCACAGCTACCGGGATCTGCCGGTGCTTATCAACCAGTGGTGCAACGTGTTGCGCTGGGAGATGGTGACCCGCCCGTTTCTGCGCACCGCGGAGTTTCTCTGGCAGGAGGGGCACACCGTGCACGCCACCGCCGGGGAGGCCCGCGAGGAGGCGCTGCGGATGCTGAACGTCTACCGGGACTGCTTCTACGAGGTGCTCGCTATCCCGGTGCTCACCGGGATGAAGAGCCCCTCCGAGCGGTTTGCCGGGGCGGTGGAGACGTTTACCTGCGAGGGTCTGATGGGCGACGGGCGGGCCCTGCAGGCGGCCACCAGCCACGACCTCGGCCAGAACTTCGCGAGGGCGTTTGACATCACCTTCCTGGACGAGAACCAGGAGCGGGTGCACCCCTACCAGACCTCCTGGGGCCTCTCGACGCGGACCATCGGCGCCCTGATCCTGGTGCACGGCGACGACCGTGGGCTGAGGCTTCCGCCCAAGCTCGCGCCCACCCAGGCGGTGGTCGTCCCGATCTGGCGGGGCAAGAACAAGGGCGAGGTCCGGCGGGAGGCGGAGGCGCTGCACCGCGAGCTGGCGGAGGCCGGGCTGCGGGTGGAGGCGGATTTGGACGAGGAGCACTCGCCCGGCTGGAAGTTCAACGAGCACGAGCTGCGGGGCGTGCCGGTGCGGGTGGAGCTGGGGCCCAAGGACATCGAGAAGGGGCAGGCGGTGCTCGTGCGCCGGGACACGGGGGAGAAGGAGTTCGTGGAGCGGAGGGCGGCCGCCCGCCGGCTGGTGGAGCTGATGGATGAGATCCAGAAGAACATGCTCCGGCAGGCCGAGGCCTTCCGCGACGAGAACACCCGCCGGGCGGAGACCTACGAGGAGTTCAAGGAGATCATCGAGGAGAAGCGCGGCTTCGTCGTCGCCCCCTGGGACGGCACCGAGGAGACCGAGCAGAGGATAAAGGAGGATACGAAGGCCACCATCCGCCTCGTCCCCTTTGAGCGGGAGGAGGGAAAGGACCTCATCTCCGGCAGACCAGGGAAGACCGCCATCTTCGCCCGGGCCTACTGAGGGGCTGGAGACTTCCGCCGTTGACCTTGTGCGCCGGGGAGGCTAAGATGCCCAAGCCTGGCGCTTTTGTTCCATGCTCGCCGGGCGGCAGCAGAAGATCAGGAGGGGGCGGAAGTGGCTGCTATACGGAGGGGAGGCCCGGCACACCTCGGGGTTGCGTTGCTCGCCGGGCTCGTGTTGTCCTTACTGGCGCTCGCCGGAGCCGGCGGGGTCTCGGAGGCGGAGGAGGGTGGCGGACCTCCGCCCGGTAAGCCGGTCTTCTCGTTCCTGCTCGCCGACCCGGAGAACGCCCGCAGCTTCCGGGAGGAGTTCGGGCTGGACCGGCGGAGGATGGAGCGGGTGCTGGAGGCCGCCCGGAGGGAGAAGGCGGCGCTCGGGAGGCTGTACGCCGCGAGCGAGCGGGTCGTGGCCGCCGCCGGGGAGGTGCCGGTGGTGGAGATCCGGGAGCGGATAGCCCGCTCCGGCTACAACGCCCGGGTCCGGGCGGTAACGGAGGAGACCCGGGCCAGGATCCTCGGCCTCCTGCCCCCGGGGAGCGTGGAGCGGCTCGACGGGTGGGTGGAGCGCCGGTGGGAGCTCGAGAGCCGTCCGGAGAACACCTACCAGCTCACCGCCACCGGGGTCACCTGCCGGGTGTACGCCACCTGGTACCGGGGGTACACCCGCTACGAGGTTGCGCTCCCCCACAAAAAGCTCAAGTTCGACGGGGGCTACCGGGTCAGGATCTCGCACCAGGGACACAGGGCCTGGGCGCCGGTCAAGGAGGTCGGGCCCTGGAACACCCGGGACAACTACTGGCAGTCCAGGAGGTACCGCGACATGTGGGACGACCTCCCCCGCTGCGTCCCCGAGGCCCAGGCCGCCTACTTCAACAACTACAACGGCGGCAGGGACCAGTTCGGCCGGGTGGTCCTCAACCCGGCGGGGGTGGATCTCACGCTGGCCGTCGCGGGGAGGATGGGGATTAAAAACAAGCTCAAGAACCGCGGGATCATACGTGTCTACGTCTACTACCCCTGGGTCCGGCGCTAGGGGAG
>JADDKG010000305.1 GCA_020253895.1 Rubrobacter sp. | reverse complement strand
CCCAGCGCGCCGACGCCGAAGAGGCCGCCGCCAATCTAAACCGCATAATACGGGATATAGACCGCAAGATCGAGACCCGCTTCTCCGAGACCTTCGAGCGGGTAAGGGCCACCTTCGGTGAGATGGTGCCCAGGATGCTGGAGGGCTCTTCGGGGGTTTTGGATCTCTCGGAGGAGGGGGTGGAGATCGGGATCCGCCTCGGCCGCAGAGGCTGGCGTCCTATACGGGTGCTCTCGGGCGGCGAGCGCTCGCTGCTGGCCCTGGCCTTCCTCTTCAGCATCCTGCTCAGCCGGGGTACCTCCTCCCGCACCTTCTGCATCCTGGACGAAGCCGAGGCCGCGCTCGACGACCTCAACCTGGCCCGTTTCCTTTCTGTGGTAGACTCTCAGCGGGAAAACGGCCAGTTTCTGCTGGTCACCCACCAGAAGCGCACGATGGCTGCGGCGGATGTCCTTTACGGGACGGCCCAGGACGCCGCCGGGGCCACCGTGGTCGTATCCAAGCGCATACAGGGAGACTAGAGGTCTGAGAGACGCACCCATGGGACGCTCTTGGCGAAACTTCTTCAGGCGAGGCAAGGAAGAGGAGGCCCAACCCCCGGTCGCGACCGAGGAGAGGGAGGCCCCTGCCGCCGGGCCGGAGGAAGAGCCCTCCGGCGGCTGGTTCGGCCGGTTGCGGCAGGGGCTGCGGCGCAGCCGGGAGTCCGTGGTGGGACAGCTCAACGCCGCGGTCGCGGAGTTCCGGGACGCCGACGATGAGGAGTTCTGGGAGAGGGTCGAGGAGATCCTCATAGCCTCCGACGTCGGGGTGCCCACCACCGCCAAGCTCGTGCAGCAGCTCGAGCAGGAGGCCCTGGAGAGGAACATCACCGGGGCCGGGGAGCTGCGCCGGCTCCTCATAGAGCACGCCGCCCGGATGCTTGAGGGGCCGGTGGAGATAGACCTCTCGCACCGGCCGACCGTCATCCTCATGGTCGGGGTCAACGGCACCGGCAAGACCACGACCATCGGCAAGCTGGCCCGGCACCTGCCGGCCCGGAAGGTGATGTTCGCCGCGGGGGATACCTTCCGGGCCGCCGCCATCGAGCAGCTCCAGAAGTGGGGGGAGCGGGTCGGGGCGCCCGTCATAGCCCGGGAGCGGGGGGCAGACGCAGCGGCGGTCGCCCACGACGCGGTGGAGGCCGCCAAGCGGGAGGGCGTGGATGTGCTCATCGTGGACACCGCGGGGCGGCTGCACACCAAGATCAACCTCATGGCCGAGCTGGAGAAGGTGCGCAGGGTCATAGGGCGGCAGCTGCCCGGCGCCCCCCACGAGGTGCTGCTCACGGTGGACGCCACCACCGGGCAGAACGGGCTCCGGCAGGCCAAGATGTTCAAGGACGTCGCCGGGGTCACCGGGGTGGTGCTCACCAAGCTCGACGGGACGGCCAAGGGCGGGATAGCGCTCGCCATAGCCGACGAGGTCGGGCTGCCCATCAAGCTCGTCTCCGTCGGGGAGGGGGTGGAGGACCTCCATCCCTTTGACGCCCGGCAGTTCGCGGAAGCCCTCTTCGGGGAGTTGTAACGATGTTCGATACCCTAAGCGAGAGGCTCAACACGGCGCTGGAGGGGGTCCGCGGGAGCGGCACCCTCACCGAGGAGCAGGTAAAGAAGGTCACCCGGGAGATACGGCTCGCCCTGCTGGAGGCCGACGTCAACTACGGGGTGGTCAAGGAGTTCGTCGGCCGGGTGCGGGAGCGGGCGACCGGGGCTGAGGTGTCGAAGGCCCTCTCGCCCGGCCAGCAGGTGGTCAAGATCGTCCACGAGGAGCTGGCCAACCTCATGGGCGGGAGCGCCCACAAGCTCTCCTACGCCTCCCGGCCGCCGACCGTGGTCATGCTAGCGGGCCTGAACGGCCACGGCAAGACCACCGCGGCGGGCAAGCTGGCGCTCTTCGTGCGCAAGCAGGGCAAGAACCCCTTCCTGGTGGCCTGCGACACCTACCGGCCCGCGGCGGTGGACCAGCTCAAGCAGATCGGGCGCGAGCTCGGGGTCCCCGTCTACGACGAGGGGACCGAGGCACCCCCGGAGGAGATCGCCGAGCGCGGCGTGAAGGCCGCCCGCGACGGCGGGTACGACTTTGTCATAGTGGACACCGCCGGGCGGCAGGTGGTCGACACCGAGATGATGGAGGAGCTCAAGCGGGTCCGCAAGGCATGCCGGCCGCACTCGGTCCTCCTGGTGCTCGACGTGGTCACCGGCCAGACCGCGGTCGAGGTCGCGCAGGCCTTCCAGGAGTACGCCGACTTCGACGGTATGATCCTCACCAAGCTCGACGGCGACGCCCGCGGGGGCGCGGCGCTCTCCGTCGTCTCCGTCACCGGACGGCCCGTCAGGTTCGCCTCCGAGGGCGAGAAGATGGGCGAGTTCGACTACTTCTACCCCGACCGGATGGCCGGCCGGATCCTTGGGATGGGGGATGTGCTCACCCTCATCGAGAAGGCCGAGGCCCAGATGGACCGCCGGGAGGCCGAGGCCCAGAGCAAGAAGCTCATGGCGGGCAAGCTCACCTTCGAGGATTTTCTGCAGCAGATGCAGATGATAAAGAAGATGGGCCCGCTCTCCGGGATACTCGGCATGCTTCCCGGCATCGGCCAGCAGCTCAAGGACGTCCAGATCGACGACAGGATGTTGAACCGGGTCGAGGCCATGATAACCTCCATGACGCCGCAGGAGCGGCGCAACCCCAAGCTGCTGCAGAACCCGAGCCGGGTGCGCAGGATCGCCCGCGGCAGCGGGACCTCGCCGCAGGACGTGCAGCGGCTGGTCAGGCAGTTCAACGAGATGCAGAAGATGATGCGGCAGATGGGTAAGGGTGGCGGGATGCCCAGGATTCCCAAGATGCCGTTTGGGATGCGGTAAGAGGTTATACGGAGAAAAGGAGGCAGGGGAAGAAGATGGCGGTGGAGATAAGGCTCGCGAGGCACGGCGCCAAGGGCAAGCCCTTCTACAGGATCGTGGTGGCCGACGCCCGCAGCCCCCGCGACGGCAAGTTCATAGACCGCGTCGGACACTACGACCCGCGCAAGGAGCCCTCGGAGATAAAGGTTGACGCCGAGAAGGCCCGGGAGTGGCTCCGCAAGGGAGCCCAGCCCACCGACCAGGTGCGGAACCTGCTCAAGATCTCCGGGGTGCTGCAGGAGGAGAAGAGGTAGGCTGCTGTGGAGCAGCTGGAGAACCTGCTCCGCGTGCTGGTCCGGCCGCTCGTGGAGCGGCCGGAGGAGATTGAGATCTCCTCCCGGGAGGAGGGCTCGCGGGTCCGCCTGAGCCTCCGGGTGGCCGACGAGGACGTGGGGCGGATCATCGGCCGGCAGGGCCGGACGATCAACGCCATCCGCAAGGTGGTGAAGGCTGCCTCGGTCCGGATGGGCAAGCGGGTGGATGTGGAGGTGCCCGACTAGCACCCGGTGGTCGAGCTCGCCGACCCGGTGGTGATCGGCACCATTACAGCCCCCCACGGGGTCCGGGGTACGGTCCGGGTCAGGCCTGCGGGGGAGGGGCGTCATCTGCGCGAGGGGGTCGTACCGCTCGTCGGCGGCCGCCGGCGCCGGATCCTGCGGGTACGCCGCACCCCGAAGGGTTTTCTGGTGGACCTCGAGGACATCCCAGACCGCTCCCGGGCCGCGGAGCTGCGGGGGGAGGACTTGCTGCTCGACCGGGCCGAGCTCGACCCCCCGGAGGAGGACGAGTTCTACGTGGCGGATCTGGTCGGCCTGCTGGCCGTGGACGAGAGTGGCGAAGGGGTAGGGGAGATCCGAGAAACCTTCCCCACCCCGGCCCACGAGGTGCTGGTCGTCCGGGGGGATGAACGGGTGCTGTATATCCCCTTCACCCGGGAGCACGTACCCGAGGTAGACCTTGAAGGCCGGCGCATAGTCGTCCGGCCCCCCGAGGAGTAGCTGCTTTCATGAGAAACATCGACGTCTTCTGCGTCTTCCCGCACGCCGTGGAGGCGGCCGTACGCGTCGGGGTCGTCGGCCGGGCCATCGAGCGCGGCGTCGTGGGGTTGCGTTGCTTCGACCTCCACCGGTACTCCCCGGACGGCAGGATCGACGACATGCCCTACGGCGGGGGGCCGGGGATGGTAATGCGGGTGGACGTAGTGGCCCGGGCGCTGGAGGAGGTCTACGGTATGCGGGCGCGGGAGGTGAGGGAGGGGCGCCGGGTGGTGCTCACCGAGGCCTGGGGGCGGGTGATGGACCAGCGGTACGTAAACGAGGTGGCCTCCGGGCCTGACGTGACCATCATCTGCGGGCGCTACGGGGGGGTGGACGAGCGGGTGCGGACCGAGCTCGCCACCGAGACCGTCTCGCTCGGTGACTTCGTGCTCTCCGGCGGGGAGATCGTG
>JADDKG010000304.1 GCA_020253895.1 Rubrobacter sp. | reverse complement strand
GTGCTCGTACTCCCCGGCTCCGAAGAGCAAGCCTCTCTCCTCAAGCTCCCTGATGAGGCCCGGGTCGGCGTCCTTTACAAACCGCCCGGTAAAGGGCCCCACCCGCTCGTCGAAGGTCCCGTCGGGCCTGACCGGATGGATGACGGGCAGCCCGTATGCTCGCCCGATGCTTGCGTCGTCCTCGCCATAGGCCGGAGCGATGTGGACCAGCCCCGTGCCCTCCTTGGTAGTGACGAAGTCCCCGAGCACAACGGTCCAGAGGTTCTCAGTCTCCTCCACCGGTACGTAGTCGAAGGGCCTGCGGTACTTCCGGCCCGCAAGCTCCCGGCCAGTGAAGGTCGAGAGGACGCGGTACCCTCTATCCCCGAGAACCTTCTCCAGCAGCTCCGCGGCCAGCACGAGACGCTCACCCCCGGTTTCGACCAGCGCGTACTCCACCTCCGGATGGGCCGCCACCGCGGTGTTCGAGACGAGGGTCCACGGGGTGGTCGTCCACACCAGAAGGCTCGTACCCTCCTCGTCCCGGAGTGGCAGCCGGACGTAGACTGAGGGGTCCACCACGTCCTTGTAGCCCTGGGCAACCTCATGGGAGGAGAGTGAGGTCTGGTCGCGGGGGCAGTGGGGGGTGACCTTGTAGTCTTCGTAGAGCAACCCCCGCTCGTGCAGCGTCTTCAGCGCCCACCACACGCTCTCTATGTAGGAGTTGTCCAGCGTCCGGTAGGCGTTCTCCATGTCCACCCAGAAGCCCATCCGGTCGCTCATCCGGCGCCAGTCGTCCACGTAGCGGAAGACGGACTCCCGGCACAGGCGGTTGAACTCCTCTATGCCATACCGCTCCACGTCCCGCTTGCCGGAGAGCCCGAGCTCCTTCTCCACCTCCAGCTCCACCGGCAGGCCGTGGCAGTCCCAGCCGCCCTTGCGCTCCACCCGGTAGCCCCGCATGGTCTTGTAGCGGGGGATGAGGTCCTTGATCGTCCGGGCGGGGACGTGGTGGAAGCCGGGCCTCCCGTTGGCGGTCGGCGGCCCCTCGTAGAAGACGAAGGGCCTGTCCTCGGGCCTCCGCTCCACGGACTTCTTGAACGCTTCGACCTCCTCCCAGTACCCGAGCACCTCGTGCTCGAGCTTCGGGAAATCCACCTGCGGGCTGACCTTCTCGAACCTCATCCGCCTCCAACCCTCCTTCAAAAGCCGGGCTCCCGCCCCGGCGACCTCTCCGGCCGCAGGGACGGGAGCCCTCTCTTCTCGGACCTCCTTGAGGAGCGGCTCTCGCGGTACCACCCTGCTTGCCCGGGGCCTCGCGGCCCCAGACCCCTCTGCGGGTGCGCCGTGCACACCCTCTCGCTGTAACGGGCGAACCCGGCCCGGCCTACTTGACGCCTGAGGCGCCACCCGGCGCCCCTTCGCTTTCGGTGGGCGGCTCGGGGAGGATCTTCGGACCGCTTCCCGCACCGGGCTCACACCGTCCCCGGCTCGCTGCGGCGGGAGGGACGGACCTACTCGTTCCCGTCATCGCCTTTAGAACAGGTTTGTAGCCGTAAATTTCGTATGTGTCAAGGCCCCGTGATCCGGGGCTCGTGTCCCCGCGTAGAATCTTTTGCTAAAGCCTTCCTGGACGCGCAAGAGGAGGTTCTTCCAAGATCCAGCTCTCCAGCACCAGATGGAGGGCCTCCCTCGCGGGGGCCGCCGGTGCGTCGGTGGCACTCGGGGTCGCGGAGCTTTTCCACGGCCTCTTCGGCAGCGCGATACCCTCGGTAATCGGGGCCCTCGGCCAGCGGGTCATAGAGCTGGTCCCGGGCGGTCTCGCCACCCGGGCCATAGAGACCCTCGGCAAGGCGGATATCCCGCTGCTGGTTGCGGCCCTGGTCTGCGGCTCCCTTGCCTCCGGAGCCCTGCTCGCAACCCTCTCCCGGCGGCGCCCGGTGGCCGCGCTCGCCGGGGTGGGGGCGCTCTGGCTCGCCGGAACCGCCGCCGCCCTCGCCGAGCCTTCGGCGGCGGCCCTCCCGACCGCCGCCGCCCTCCTCGTGGCGGCGGCCTGCGGCACCTGGGTTTCTGGGTTGCTCCTGCGCGCTGGACGCGGGGAGGGCCGGGACACAGGACGGACGATGCCAGGGGTCCGCCGCCGGGAGGCGGGTTCCAGAGCCCCCACCGAGGTGGGCCGGCGGGGCTTTGTGCTGCTCGCGGGGGCGGCGGCCGCGGCCGGGGTGGCCGCGGCCGGTGCCGGGCGGCTGCTCTCCTCGCGGGAGCCCTCAAGGGAGGCCGCGAGGCCGCTCCGGCTCCCGGAAGACCGCCCCGCCGGAGGAGGAGCGAGGGTGCACAAGAGCCTCCCGCCCCCGCCCGAGGCCGCCTCCATAGAGGTCAGGGGCATGCCTCCCCTCATCACCCCGGCCGAGGACTTCTACCTGATCGACACCGCCCTCGTCTCCCCGCGGGTGGATGCCCGGGAGTGGTCGCTCAAGATCGGGGGCAACGTGGAGAACCCCCTGGAGCTCTCCTACGCCGACCTCCTCTCCATGCCCACCCGCGAGGCGGACATAACCCTCTCCTGCGTCTCCAACGAGGTCGGCGGAGGGCTGGTCTCCAACGGCCGCTGGACCGGCGTGCTCCTCTCGGACGTGCTGCGGGAGGCCGGGGTCGACCCGCGCAGGATCACCGGCTCCTCCTCGCAGATCGTGGGCCGCAGCGTGGACGGCTGGACCGCGGGCTTCCGGACGGAGCTGGCGTTCGACGGCCGGGAAGCGCTGGTGGCCTTCGGCCTCAACGGCAACGAGCTGCCGTTGAAGCACGGTTACCCGGCCCGCCTCGTGGTCCCCGGACTCTACGGCTACGTCTCGGCGACCAAGTGGCTCTCGGAGATAGAGCTCACCGGCTGGGACTTTGACGCCTACTGGATCCAGCGCGGCTGGGCGAAGGAGGGCCCCGTAAAGATACAATCCCGCATCGACACCGTGAGGGACGGGGAGACCCTTCCCGCCGGGAGGATCCCGGTGGGCGGCGTCGCCTGGGCCCCACACCGCGGCATCTCCCGGGTGGAGGTCTCCACCGATGGCGGCCGGACCTGGAACGAGGCCCGCCTCGCCGCCCAGCTCGACCCCGACTCCTGGCGTCAGTACCTCTACGGGTGGGACGCCCGTCCCGGAAGGTACACTCTCCAGGTCCGCGCAACCGACGGCGAGGGGCGTACCCAGACCGCCAGGAGAACCCCGCCCCACCCCTCCGGAGCCACCGGCTACCATGCCATCCGCGTCACCGTGGTATAAACCCCTACGCCAAGATGTTATCCTGAAGCTCAGCTTTATGGTGGCGGGGATGCCGGATGCCGTATACAAGAGTTGGGGGGTAGGGCGTAACCGAAGTGTTTCCGGAGCGTAACAGGATCGTAACCCGGCGGAAATTCCAACGTAACAGCATAAAGGTAAGATTAAGGCGCAGATCGAGCCCCGGCCGATGGGACCGTTCCCCCCTCCAGATACCATCGGCCGGGAGTTCTCTTTTCTGGGGGGTATCTTCTTGAGGGTTCGGGAGGTTCACGGGTTCGACCTCACGCCGGCGGAGGCGCGGAGGCTGCAGGAGGAGCTTGCGGGACGGGTGGTCTGCGGGCCGCCGCTGGAGGTTGGGGAGGTGCGGTATGTGGCCGGGGCGGACGTTTCGACCGAGGGAGGGAGGGCGTACGCGACGGTTGCCGTGCTGGACTTCCCGGGGCTTTCCGTGGGCGAGGTGCGGGGGTTTGAGGCCCCGCTCCGTTTTCCGTACATCCCGGGGCTTCTGGCCTTCCGGGAGGTGCCGGCCGTGGTCGGGGCGCTCGGGCAGGTCGAGACGCCGGTGGACGCGCTCATCTGCGACGCGCAGGGCAGGGCGCACCCGCGGCGGATGGGGCTTGCCTGCCACGTGGGGCTCTTCGTGGACGTCCCCACCATCGGCTGCGCCAAGAGCCGGCTCGTCGGCGGTTTCCGGGAGCCCGGGGAGAAGAAGGGCAGCGTCTCGGATCTGGTCCACCGCGGCGAGGTCGTGGGGAAGGTGGTGCGGACCCGGGACCGGGTTTCGCCCGTCTTCGTCTCGGTGGGCAACCGGGTAGACCTCGGAGGCGCGGTGGAGCTCGTGCTGGCCTGCTGCACCCGCTACCGGCTGCCGGAGCCCATCCGGCAGGCGCACAACGCGGCCAACCGGCTGCGGAGGGAGGGGCAGATGAGGCTGCTGTAGCAGGGCGGCTCGAGGGATGCTAAGTTACTCGCGTTCACATGGTGAGACATCGGGCATGTAGGGCAGCCCCGTGCGGGCTCTAGCGAAAGGAGCCGGTGAGTGGAAAAGGCGAGAGGGATACGAGGGCTAAGCAGGAGGGAGTTTCTCCAGCTCGGCGGGGCCGGGCTGGCCGGTGCCGCCCTTCTGGGGGTAGCCGGGTGTGGTGGGGGAGAGACCATCGGCGGCGGCCAGCAGGGTGGGGGCGGTGAGCAGAACGTCTTCACCTTCGGCCGGGGGGCCGACTCGGTTGGGCTGGACCCCATAAACGTCACCGACGGGGAGTCGCTCATCGTGTGCCGGCAGGTCTTTGACGGGCTGCTGGACTTCAAGCCCGAGACCACAGATCTCGTGCCGGCGCTCGCCACAGAGATCCCCGAGCCCGAGGAGGGCGGCCGGGTGTACACCTTCAGGCTGCGCGAGGGGGTGAAGTTCCACGACGGGGAGCCCTTCAACGCCGAGGCGGTGGTCTTCAACTTCGAGCGCTGGAGGAACACCGACAACCGGTACCACAAGGGGGGCGGGAGCCAGAGCTCCAACTTCGCCTACTACGCGGGGATGTTCGGCGGCTTCGACGACGACTCCGTCATAGAGAGCGTGGAGGCGGTCGACGAGTACACCGTCCGCTTCACCCTGAAAGAGGTGCAGGCCCCCTTCCTGCGCAACATCGCCATGAGCCCCTTCGGGATCGCCTCGCCCAAAGCCATAAGGGAAAACGTCGAGCAGTTCTGGAAGAACCCGGTGGG
>JADDKG010000303.1 GCA_020253895.1 Rubrobacter sp. | reverse complement strand
CTGGCGCATTCGGAGCCGTCAAGAGACGTGCGGCCAGAGAACCCAACAGCGCTCCGACCACAAACGCTAGGGCATAGGCCGCAAAGGAGGAGCCCAACCAGGTAAAGATAGCGAGAACAGCGATGGGGACGGCCACAGCGGTCGCGTAGGCTACGTCGATCCTAGAGGGTCTTCCAATACCATGACAGATCCTCTCCCGATAAAGCCGATCTCGGAACAAGATAATGCTCTTCGGCAAAGCCGTCTTGAGACCCGAAATTGGTGGACCGGGCCTGCGTTCGTCGCCGCAGTAGTTCTAAACTAAGCCTTCGGCAAGAATCGCCAGCACTCCGACCGCCAGAGATCCCCAGAACAGAACAGGCCAGACGGCGCCTCCCTTGCGTTCCACGCCGGCTAGGATGAGTGCTATGGCCACCGCGAATCCTACCTGCGAGAGCGTAAACCAATAACGACCGATGACCGCGCTCGCCAGGGCCGCCAGGACAAAGCTCACAAGCGCGCCGAGGAGCAAACTTCTTGACGAAAAATGCCTTCGTTCCTCCACTTGGCCGATTATCTCCTTTTTTGTTTCAATTATAGTGATTCATTCTTGCGTTAGAAGAAAGGTAGATCTTTATTCTCAGCACTTTACTGTCACCTTCACGCTCACGGCTTCGGAGGGCCAGCAGGTCCACTGACCCTCCGAAATAAGTTCCGCTACTTGCGGCGCTACGCTCTAACATGGAGAGGGATTCGCGCAGCACCGCCTTATTCCTACAGGACATCCCACCAAGGCGCATGACAGGCACGCACCGCAAGCCCACTTGGCCGGAGTACCAACGCAGGTAGCACACGTCGCACCGCAGCCTACGCAACCTGCCCCTACAGTTGCCACGCAGCCCCACCTCCACCTACAGCACCCGCACCCGAGGGGCTGAATGTCAGGGGCTGCTCTTACGGCTGTGCCGACGACGCTTCGCTGCCGACCGTTCACGCTCTCGGTCTCCTTCCAAACCTCTTCACCGGGCACATATCCGAGGAGCGTGGCTTCAGATCGGTAGTTCCCGATTGGCCGGTCGGTTTCGTAGTAGACGAGGATTTTATCCTCGGAGATAGTCCAAGAGACGGCTGTCAAGACTGTACCGTTCTCAAGCGTGTGGCGCACCGCGAACGCTCCCTTCGTCGGGAGTTCCGAGCCAGTCCAGAGGTTCCTCACATCTGGGCTGTTGGCGGCTGAACTCAAAGCCTCTCGCCGAGCTGCGCCAACCAAGCGCTCCTTGGACTTAAACTTGACCCGCTCCAGCGGGTGGGTCCACCCTTGAGCTGAAGCTTTCGGGGCGAGCAAGTTCGTCCCGGACAGAACGGAGGCTGCAAGCAGCGCGCCGCCTACGCCCTGCAAGAACCGCGCGCGAGAGAAATGCCCGGCCATCCTCGCGGCTCCTCCCGTACCTAACACGGGCACAGTGTCCTTCTCGCCCAGCACTTGCATGACGCGCCAGGTTGCGGTGGTCCCGAGGACGCGAGCCATGTGAGCCCCCATCCTCCAGCCGGTCCAAGCTCTGACGGAGTTGCCCCGGACCTCGAGGAGGGTCGGAGCCCAAGGTGCGTCTTCCCCTAACGCCCGCTCCCGCCAGTCCTGCACCTGGGGGTCCCGAAGGCTAAGGACCTCGATCTTCTCCCCGATCTGATCCCGGAGGCGCCTTGCCAAGTCGCTACACGTCATGCATCCGGCATCGAAGCCGAGCACCAGTCTGACGTCCCGATCCCGCGACACCACGCTCGACGTCTCCATCTTTACTCCTTCCCCGCTTGCCTCACTGCTAACAACATCGCTAGAGTGCGGGACACACGCAACGGCAGGACGGCCAGTATCCGGTAACCGTGGTGGCTAGATATTGGTAGCCGGTTTGTACTCTTGGCGTTGCTAGCGGGGAGGAGCGATTAGCCCAATCCTCATGGCTTTAGCGACGGCCTCGCGCCGGCTCTTTACGCCGAGCTTGTTGAGGATGCTCTGGACGTAAGACTTGATGGTGCTCGTGCTATAAGCCAGGCGGCAGGCGATCTCCTGGTTCGTCTGCCAGCGCGCTATCAGTTGCAGAACTTCGATTTCTCTATCAGTGAGGGAATCGGGAACAAGCTCTCCCAGTTTGCGTCCGGTTATGTCCTCGGCCACGCACACCAGGAAGTCCGGCTCCCCGGACGCCTTGCGCACCAGCGAGACGGAGAGGTTGACCCACACCCGTGAGCCATCTTTGCGGATGTAGCGTCGTTCCACCGTGTAGGGACCGATCTTGCCTTCGAGCAGACACCTGACACGCTCCGCTCCTGCGTCCCGGTCCTCGGCGGGGGTTAAGTCTAGATAGGTGAGTCCGAGCATTTCCTCCCGGGTGTAGCTGAAGATTTCGCAGAGCTTGTCGTTGATCCTCAGCCACCTGCCGTCTGGGGCGACGTGGGCCATGCCCACGCCGGCCCGCTCGAAGGTGAGCCGAAACAGCTCCTCGCTCCTCCTCAGCTCCTCCTCCTGGCGCCTGCGCTCGGTCACGTCCCTCATCGAGCCGACCATCCGAACCGGCCTACCTCCCTCATCGCGCACCACGTACCCGCGGTCCTCCACCTCGGCGTAGGAGCCGTCTGCCCTGCGGAAGCGGTACCGCTTCTCCCACGCCTCTCCTGCGCCATCGTAGAGGGCTCGAAGCCCGGAGAGGACCCTCCCCCTGTCGTCGGGGTGGATGCGCTCCTCCCACCACGCCGCCGTCTGTCCCCGGTGTGGCGGGTAGCCGAAGAGGGCCTCGGTAGCCCCGTCCCACTCCTGCTCGCCCGTGAGGAGGTCGTTGTTCCAGATCGCCTCGCCGGTGGCCCTCGCCACCAGCCGGTAGCGCTCCTCGCTCTTCTTGAGCGCCTCCTCGGCCTCCTTGCGCTCGGTTATGTCGAGCATGACGCCGCGCCAGGACCGGGGGCGGCCCTCTTCGTCCGGGACGGGCACGGCCTCGTCGTGCACCCACACTTCCCGACCACCCCTGGAGATCAAACGGTACTGCG
>JADDKG010000302.1 GCA_020253895.1 Rubrobacter sp. | reverse complement strand
TGAGAAAGGAGGCGGCATGAACGGCTACGAGAGAGCCCCCCTGGCAGCCCGGCTGGGCATAGAGCCCCTGGGGGTGGGCGCGTGGGCCTGGGGCACCCGGAGGCTCTGGGGCTACGGCTCCGGCTACGGCCGGGCGGAGGTGGCCGCGGCCCTCAGAGAGAGCCTCGCAGCCGGGGTCCGGCTGGTGGATACCGCGGAGATCTACGGCAACGGGGAGTCCGAGCGGATTATCGGGGGCATCCTGCGGGAGGGGGATCTCCCGGCGCAGCCGGTGCTGGCGACGAAGTTCGCCCCCTATCCCTACAGGCTGAGCCCCCGCTCGCTGCTGGGCGCCCTGGACGGGAGCCTCAGGCGGCTGGGGGTGGAGAGCGTGGACCTCTACCAGATCCACTGGCACTCCCCCGTCCCCGCCCCCGGCAAGCTGCTGGACGCGCTCGCAGAAGCGGTTAAGGAGGGTAAGGCGCGCCGGGTGGGGGTGAGCAACTACGGGGCGGAGGCCATGCGGCGGGCCTATGAGCGGCTGGACTCCCACGGGGTCCCCCTCGCCTCCAACCAGGTGGAGTACAGCTTGCTGCACCGGGCGCCGGAGACCGACGGGACGCTGGAAGCCTGCCGGCAGCTGGGGGTCACCCTGATCTCCTACAGCCCGCTGGCCCAGGGGCTGCTCACCGGCAAGTACGGACCGGGCTCCCGCCCCTCGGGGCTGGTCCGCCGGATGGGCCGGGACTTCGGAGAGCGCAACCTGCGCCGGGTGCAGCCGGTGGTCGAGATCCTGCGCCGGATCGGAGAGCCCCGCGGCAAGAGCCCCGCCCAGGTGGCGCTCAACTGGCTCCTCGCCCAGGGCACCCTCCCCATCCCCGGCGCCAAGAACGGAGAACAGGCCCGCCAGAACGCCGGAGCCCTCGGCTGGACCCTCTCCCCCGAGGAGAAGGAGCGTCTCGACCTCGCCACCCTCGGGTGGAGGTAAGGCTGAAGCTGTGATTCACGGCACACGTCACCTTAAAGCTTAGGGTAATACTTCACGCGGGGAATGCGGTGGGGGTATACTCGGGCGGGTCTGGCGGAGGGCACTGAGGAAGAGGCTTGTCTTCTGAGAGCGGAGCGTGGCGGGGGAGGACTCCCCGGCTGTACTGTCCCTTTCCCGCGGCCATAAACCGGTATGCCGACGGGGTGCACCGGGAGACGGTGGGCTGGGTGGAGAGCTTCGGGCTGCTCGCCTGGGGTGAGGGCCGCCGGATGGTCCACGACACCCACATCGGGAGGCTGGTCGGCCGCTTCCATCCCGACGCCGGGCGGGAAGAGCTCAGGCTCATCTCCGACTGGTGCGCCTGGATGTTTTTGCGGGACGATCTCGCCGACGACCCGGAGTACTTCCGGCGTCCGGAGCGGCTGGCCGCCTTGGATGCCGTCTTTCTGGACATCCTCTCCGGGAGGATCTCCGGGGAGGGGCATGGGCCTTTTGGGCGGGCGCTGCAGGATCTCCGGGAGCGGCTCCTGCCCAAGGTCCCCGCGCCGCTGTGGATGCGGCGCTTCCTGAGGTCCGTGGAGGAGCACTTCGGGTCCACCCTCTGGGAGGCCACCAACCGGGCCCGGGGGATCACGCCTGACCTGGAGACCTACGTCCGGATGCGTCCCATAACCGGTGGGATGCACGTCGACACGGACTTCATAGAGGTAACCTCCGGCATCTACCTGCCGCCGGAGGTCCGGGGGCATCCGGTGGTGAGCGCCCTGACCGGAGCCTCCAACAACGTGGTCTGCTGGGCGAACGACATCATCTCGCTGGCCAAGGAGCGTTCCCGCGGCGATGTGCACAACCTGGTCCTGGTCCTCCGCGAAGACCGGCGGCTCTCCGATGGGGAGGCGGCCGCCGAAGCCGCCCGGATGTACAACGCGGAGGTGCGGCGGTTCGTCCGGCTGGAGAGGGAGCTGCCCTCCTTCGGGCCGGCGGTCGACGCCAACCTCCGGCGCTACGTCTCGGTGCTCAAGACCCGGATGCGGGGCAACCTGGACTGGACCTACGAGTCGGCGCGCTACCGGGTCGGGACCGCAGCCTCCTCATAGAGAGCGGCCCGCTACCACCGCCGGTAGGAGGAGAGGAGCCGGCGGGCCCCTCCAGCGTCCAGAGGCTCCGAGAAGAGGAACCCCTGGGCGTAGTCGCAGCCCAACCTCCGGAGCCGGGCCAGGTGCTCCTCTCTCTCCACCCCCTCGGCCACCACGTCGAGGCCCAGGTTGTGGGCCAGGGTGACTATCGTCTGGACGATCTCCGCGTCGTCCCCCGCGCCGTTCATCCGGCCCACGAAGGAGCGGTCCACCTTCAGGGCGTCTATAGGCAGCTGGTGGAGCACGCTCAGGGAGGAGTACCCCATCCCGAAGTCGTCTATGTGCACCCGGATGTGTCGCGCAGGCGCGAGAGGGTGGCGGCCGCCGAGCCCACGTTCTGCATGAGGGCGCTCTCGGTCACCTCCAGCCGCAGCGAGCGGGCGTCCAGACCGGTATCCAGCAGGATACCCTCTATCTGCTCCGGCAGCTCCGGCCGGACGAGCTGGTCGCGGGAGAGGTTCACGCTCACCGTCAGCGGCCGGTGGTCCGGGAACTCCCTCTGCCAGGCCGCCAGCCGGGCGCAGGCCTCGCGCAGCACCGACAGCTCCAGCGGGAGGATCAGGCCCGTCTCCTCGGCCACCGGGACGAACTCGTCCGGGTGGACCAGGCCGCGCTCCGGGTGCCGCCAGCGGGCCAGCGCCTCGAAGCCCACGATCAGGCCGGTCTTCAGCGAGACGATCGGCTGGTAGTGGGCGGTGAACTCCTCCCGCTCGATAGCTCGCCGCAGCTCGTTCTCCAGCCGGAAGAGCGCCATCGCCCGGGTGTGCATCCCGGCCTCGAAGATCCCCTTCCTCCCCCCGCCGAGCGCCTTCGCCCGGTACATGGCGATGTCCGCGTCGCGCAGGAGATCCTCGGGTCTGGCGTACTCGCGCCCGCCGAGCACGAGCCCCACGCTCGCCGCCGTGAACAGCTCGTGACCGCCCAGGTAGAAGGGGGCCCGCAGCCGCTCCAGAAGCTGGTCGGCGACCGATGCAGCCTCCTCCCCGGAGACGCCCTCGAGCAGCACCGTGAACTCGTCGCCCCCGAGCCGGGCCAGCGTATCCTGCGGCCGGAGGCACTCCTTCAGCCTCCCGGCCGCGGCCACCAGGAGCCTGTCCCCCACCGCGTGCCCCAGGGAGTCGTTGATCATCTTGAACCGGTCCAGATCCACGAACAGGACCGCAAGCCGGAACCCCTCCTCAGAGCGCGACCTCTGGAGGGCCTCTCCGAGGCGCTCCATAAAGAAGGCGCGGTTGGGCAGGCCGGTGAGGGCGTCGTGCGAGGCCTCGTAGAGGAGCTTCTCCTCGGCCTGCTTGCGGCGGGTGATGTCCGTCTGGGAGCCTGCCATCCGCACCGGGTTGCCCTCCCCGTCGCGCACCGCCAGCCCGCGGGTCAGCATCCAGCGGTAGGTCCCGTCCCGGTGGCGGATGCGGTACTCGACGTTCAGGTGCCCCCGGCGGCCCCGGAGGTGCTCCCCGACCTCCTCCAGGAGGCGCCTGCGGTCCTCCGGGTGCACCGCCCGAACCACTCCTCGGGTTCCGGCCCGACCTCGTCCTCCCGGTGGCCCAGCATGGCCTTCCAGCGGGAAGAGTAGTAGACCCTATCCCGCCGGAGGTCCCAGTCCCACAGGCCGTCGTTCACCCCCCGCTCGGCCAGGGCGTAGCGCTCCTCCGCCGCCCGCGTCTGGGCCAGCATCTCGTTGAGCCGGCTGCTGAACTGCCAGAGGAGCAGCAGCACGACGGCGGTGGCAGCGGCCAGGGCGCTCGCGGTGAAGACGTCCGTGAACCACCCCGGCGGCTCTGAGAGCGGCTCCAGCGTCCGGCTGAGGATCGCCATGACCACCACGGTAAGCCAGGCCAGGAGGATCAGGCGCAGAAGATCCCCGCCCCGCACGTAGGGGAGCGCGACGGCCACGGAGATGAGGGGGGTCAACACGAGCACGGCCAGCCAGCCGGGCTGGACGGCGGACATGAGCAAGGCCGCGAGCAGCAGACCGACGCAGATTATCCCGACCGCCGCTCCCCGCTCCCCGCCACCGACCCGGCGGCGGGCGACGAGCAGCAGCCCGCCGTAGGCGAGGAGGATCGCACCCGCGAAGAGAAGCCCCGTGTCGGAGAAGAGGGCCGCGGCAATCCCGGCGAGCGCGGCGAAGCCAAAGACCAGCGGCACCACCCAGTTCAGAAACTGCAGCAGGCGCAGGTCGTCCGGCTCCGGGTTTCTCTTTCCCGCCGTGGCGCCGTCCCTGTCGTGAGCCGCCCGCATGTATAGAGGAGCACCCGCCTCCCGTGCCGGGAGGATGATGTTAGCACGGTCCCCGGTCGTCGCGAAACCCGCGGGCGCCGGGGCGTCCAACGACCCGGGCGGCGAGCCGGATCCCCTCCCGCAGGGCCTCCCCGGGCGGCTTGCCGCGCAGCCGGGCGGCCAGGAACCCGGCGCACAGAGCATCCCCGGCCCCGGTGGCGTCCGCCCGCCCGACGCGGGGCGCGGGCAGCCGCTCGCGCCTCCCCTCCCGGTCGGCGTACAGAGCACCCCCGGGGCCGAGCTTGAGCACCACGGCCCGGTAGTGGGCCAGCAGAGCCGCGGCCACCTCCTCCGGCTCCTCGCGCCCGGAGAGCAGGGCCCCCTCGGGGAGGTTGGGGAAGGCGAGGTCGGCCCCTGCGGTCCAGCGGAGAAAGTGCTCCGGACCGACCGAGCGCAGCAGCGTCACCGAGGAGGGGTCCACCGAGACGCTCATGCCGGCCCGGCGGGCGAGGCGTAGGGCCTCGAGGGCGGCCTCCCTCCGGCGACCGCCGGAGAAGAGGTAGCCGGTGAGGTGCAGGTGGGAGCCGGGGACGAAGAGCCCGGGCGGAAGGTCCTTTGGGCCGAGCGCCTCGCCGGCGCCCCGGTCGGTGATCATGGTGCGCTCCCCCGAGCCGTCCACGAGCACAAAGACCCGCCCGGTGGGCAACGAGGGGTCCCGGGTGAGATGCACCCTCACCCCCGCCTCCCGCAGGCCGGCCTCCAGGTGCTCGCCGATGGGGTCCCCTCCCACCCTCCCGACGAGGTGGACCTCCACGCCCAAGGAGGCCAGCCAGGCGGCGGCGTTGGCCGCCGAGCCGCCGGGGGCGTCCCGGATCCTGACGAAGCTGTCGGCACCGAGGGGGAGCGGCCCCTCGACCCGGGCCACCATGTCGTAGAGCACATCCCCCACCACGATGACGCGGGGGGCGCTCACCCTCTGCCGGAGAGGTGGCGGGCGATGCGGGCGGCGAGCCGGGCGTTGCGGATCACCAGCCGCTCGTTCGCCCGCAGGCTCTCCCCGCCGGTCTGCTCCCTGAAGTGCTCCAGCAGGAAAGGGGTGACCTCCTTGCCGGAGATGCCGCGCCGCTCCAGCTCCTCCAGCCCCGAGCGCAGCGCCCGCTCGTGGAGGGCGGGGTCGAGCTGCTCCTCCGGAGGCAGGGGGTTGGAGATCACCACCCCGCAGCCCAGCCCAAGATCGGGGAGCGCCCGGATCAGGGCCGCAGCCTCCTCCTCGCTCTCCACCGACCAGTCCAGCCCGCAGCCCGAGTCGGAGAAGTAGA